>JAKEFN010000048.1 GCA_022616085.1 bacterium | reverse complement strand
GAAAGCGAAGAATATTGTTGATATTTTGAGTCTTTCCGAGCCGTCGTTTGCAGCCCGCAACATGAATTCGCAGTAGTCAAGAGTTTTTGAACATGCTCTAGTGGTAAAAAATGAAAAAGGAGAGGAAGTCAGTGTGGGTTTTCCTCATGGAAGAGACAAGGAACCATGCACTACGGGGAGAATAGAAGGAATTCCTTTAGAGATATATGGCCATGGACCATGGCTCTATTCCATTACTGTTTGAACTAAAGCATGTCTGTAAAAGTATGAAATGCTTCATGGGTGTATATTTTTGTATTCCTAAATAGTATCAACAAACAAGAAAAAAATAATTTTGGCAATCACAGAAAGTCCCTTTATTTTTCAACGGATATTTTTCTTATCCGCATTTTTTTAACCAAGAGCACGGATGTTTCTTTGAGTCAATTTTGACGGATAAAATAATAAAAGTATACTTTGTTACAAATTTTAGGCTTGCACTATGAATGAAAAATAAAGAAGGACGCTCAACATCGCCACGCATCCTTGCGGTGAGTGGTGTTTCCCTGGTTGAGTGTCCTTCTTTGTTTTCATTATAGGTGATTCCAGAGTATGAACGATATGAGTTATCCACATTTGACACTAGAAATAGCAGATAGATAATAAAGATACACAAATTAACAAATTCGTTCTCGACGGGGAAACCGAGAGTGGATGGAAGAATAATATGGTTTGTTTCCCCGAAGTATTGCAGACGAATATAAAAGAAATTTTATCCGCTAGATAGTGCAGGCTGTTGGCGGTTTTTTGTATTTGAATGCAGTAGCCCTAGTCCCTTTACAGATTGTGACGTTGGACTTTAAGTCCACGCGACAGCATCTCGTTGTTTTGTAGATCGGAAGTCCTCATGGCGCAAGGGTTTTCAGACACGCTCTAAGAAAGGTGGCGAGAAAAATTAAAAGTGAGAGATTGTCGCGTGGGTTGAGAAAGCCCGCGTTTTTGCACGTAACCGTTTGGCGATCTTTGATCCGTTTCGCACGGAGAATAAGGGCGTCATTCGGGAAGAATATGTGGTCGATACTTCGCATATTCCCGTAATCCGGGCAGGCGAACATTATTAACTTATAAACAAAAGAAAATATTATGACAAAAAAAATAATTGCTGCAGGGGTCGCTTTTGGTTTTATGATGGCGGCGAATGCGGCATTTGCATCCGATATCATAACTGTTTCCAACACGAATAACGCGAATGTAGAAAATATTGTCTCCGTGAGCGCGAATACGGGCTGGAATCAGACAAACGGCGGCAGCGCCGGAGCGGCCGGCAATGGAGGATCGGCGCTCGGCACACTTGGTATGACCATTGGCGGCGATGGTGGAAACGGCGGCGATGGCGGTAATGGCGGCATGATAACGACCGGAAACGCTTCTGCTCTCTCGGTTCTTACGAACGACATCAACCGAAACGACGTTGACATCACGCTTTCGAATGATTGCGAATGCACCGACCACTACAACGAGACTTCTTCAGTGTGGGACAACATGTGGTGGGCGAACGATAATGGCTCCGAGTGGGGCGAAGAAGGCTCCATGAATTATGCAGAGTCTGAAGAAGGATCCCTCGGCTCCTCGTGGAATACGGAAGGAAGCAATGAGTGGGATATGGACGAGGGTTCATCACAGATCGGTTCAGTGTGGACGAAGACATGGGTTGAGCCGACCCCGAACGTCGTCACGGTTGCGGGTAGCAATAACTCGAATGTCGGCAATGGCGTTTCCGTGCAGGCAAACACCGGCGACAATGTGGCTGACGGCGGAGAGGGCATGGGCGGCGGCGACGGCGGCTATGCCGAGACTGCTGGTGATTGGTGGCTTTGGTGGTTTGAGTGGGCTGGCGAAGAAGGATATGACTGGTTTGGCGGATCGACTGAAGGCGGAGAAGGCGGAAACGGCGGCGATGGCGGCGATGGCGGCATCATTGAGACCGGCGAATCGGGCTCTGGATCGGACATCTTGAACATCATTGGCCAGAACATTACGCGCATTCTTCACGACTAGGCTCATTTTTGAAAGAAGGAGGATTTCTCCTTCTTTCAGGCAAGGAGGCGACATATATAGAGACAATAGAAACAGTTGCCTTTTTGCCTGACGGGATTATGAAGAATATGAAGAAAGTAAATGGAAAGATAATAAGAGTGATTCTGTATGCGAGCACGGCAGGCGCGTTGTCGTTGGCATTATCTGCCGCGGCGCATGCGGAGACTTTTGTCAACAACAATACGTCAAGCGTGACGAATTCGATTTCAGTAAGCGCGCATTCGGGAGGAAATAACGCACATGGAGGAGAGAATGGAGAAGAAGGTGTTGTCGTAGAAGGGTCGGAAAGCGCGCATGTCTTGGTGAAGACTGTTATCAATGGCGAGACTATTGAGGATTTTGAGAAGGAATATGCGAAAACCGAGACAGACGCGGATATTCGCGCAGAGGAACATTTTATTTACGAATCGAAAGACGGTTCTGCGGTTTCCGAGACGTCTGTTTCGGTAAGGCTTGACGGTGCGGAAACGAAGGACGAAGAGGAGGAAACGGAAGACATACACGAAGAAAAATTTTCCTCTGAAAGTAATCAATTCAAAAATTCCGCGAGTGCTGGAGATAGCGCGAACGGAGATAAACAAACCTTTATTTCTTTAGTGTTGGACTTTTTCAAACATGTTTTTTCATTTTTCAGAGTATAGAAGAAATGTTGTAAATGGAGGGAGAATCTCTCTCGCTAGCCTGGTTATACTCGGGCTTCTTTTGGCAAGCGCGCCTCTCTCGATTGTTATTGCAGATGGAGAAGTTGAGCCAGGGCCGGCGGCGCACGAGGAAACGACAGTCATTACGGGAGAGACGAATGAGACCGGAGGCGAAGGCGCTTCGTCTGACGGGGCAGAAGAAACCGCGGGAGCGACCGAAACGGAAATAGCGGAAAGTTTTGGGGAAACAAGCGACACAGGAACAGGAGAGGAGGTGTCCGACGATACGATCATTGAAACTGGAGACGCGACTGCTTCCGCGGACGTGGCAAATAGCGTGAACGAGAACGATGTTTCAGTTGCCGAAACGGAAGCCGAAGAGGACGATGCATCTTTGTCGTCGGAGATTGTCGCAGAAATTGGCGCTTCTCAAGAAAGCGATATGTCCACGACAACGGTGGAAAGTAATAACGATGCTCTTCTCGGGAATGATCTTGAAATAGAAGCGGAGTCTGGGGGGAATAGCGGAAACGGAAACGGCGGCAGTGCTTACATCAAGACCGGCGATGCGGTCGCAACCGCGAATATCGCGAACCTTGTAAATGTCAATATTGTGAATTCGGAGGGTTTTCTTATGCTTCTTAATCTTTTCGAAAAAGTCGCGGGTATCGATCTTAGAAATCTTTCTATATTTAATGCGAATGGAATGCCTTCGAATTCATCTGCGTTCTCGTTTTATGGCGACTGCGACCTTCTTAACTGCGGCGATGACGATCTGCTCGTTGTTGACGGGCAAAACAACGCAACGGTCACAAACGACGTGATTGTCCGCGCCGGCACCGGAAATAATACGGCAGACTATAATGCCGGCAACGTTGGAATCTCAACCGGCGATGCTATTGCGGCGGCGAATGTCGCGAATGTCGTCAATACCAATATCATTGATACGAATTACCTTTTGTTGGTTATGAACGATTTTGCATGCATGTCGGGCGACGTGGTTCTTCCCGCGGCGGAGCGGTTCTCCGAACTTTTTATGAATGGGGAAGGCGGGAGCGGCGGATCTTTCTCGGTGGAAAACAATAACGGGGGCTTCATAGACAACTCAATGACCGTTCAGGCGATCACCGGAGACAATCAAGCAAACGGAAACGGCGGAGATTCGGCGATCTCCACGGGTAATTCGGTTGCGGTTTCAAACGTGCTGAATGAAGTCAACCAGAATATCGTCGATGCCGGTTCTTTCAAAATACTTTTCCGCATTCACGGCGACTGGTCCGGCACAATTACCGGCGCGCCGGAGGGGCTTGGCGTTTTGCACACAAGCGACGGAATTCTTCTCTATGACAATAGTGGAGTTTCTTTGTCCGGTGGCGCGTCAACACCCCCGCTCTCGGATGGCGTGCTCGAGGCGACGACGGACAACAATGCGTATGTGGGGAATAATATTGAAGCATACGCGATTACCGGCGGGAACTCCACGAGCGAAAACGGCGGCAATGCGGGAATTGCGACCGGCGATGCAACCGCGGTAACAAATGCCATCAATATCGTTAATTCAAATGTTATCGGCCAGAACTGGCTTATGGCGATATTTAATGTTTTCTGTAATTGGAATGGGAATATCGCATTTGGTCAGCCCGATCTCTGGGTCGGCGGCGATGCGGACGCGGACACGACCCCTCTTTCGGCGGGATCATCGATCAGAATTCGCTATACGATTATAAATAACGGCGACTCTTCCGCGACTGACGTGCGGGTTCGCGAGCGCATGCACAGCCTTCTTTCTTTCAGAGGATCGGAAACTGGCGGAACGTATCAGAACGGTTTTGTGGATTGGCTTATTCCGTCGCTTGGGCCAGGGGAGACTGCAACCGTGGATTATGATGCGGAAGTAAGCGGCAACCTTCCGATCGGCAGTACCATCATTGAGAACCGCGTATTGGCGGAGAGTTTCGAGAACGACGCAAACATGAGCGACAATGCTGATATTCTTACTCTTGGTGCGGAAAATATCCCCATTTCGATTATTCGAGGCCCTCAATATGTGTTCACCCCCGATCCCGATATTTCTGTTACCAAAACAAATAGCGCGACCGGCCCCATCGCCGCAAGCTCGACTGTTGATTATCATATTGTCGTAAAAAATAACGGCGGCATGGCATATCGCGCGGCTTTGGTTGATACGATCAGAGATGCGCGCGGCAAAAAAATATTCGAACGCGTATGGGCGCTTGATACCATTTATCCGGACGAGGAAATCAAGGTTAACTATACGGTTCTTTTCGGCGAAAACACCGCCCCGGGCATATATACAAATTATGCAGAGGTGAAAGCAATCGGCCGGCATCCGCAGATCGAGCCTTCGTTTGTGGGAATTATTGCAAATTCGGAAACAGCGACGAGTTCCGTAGAAATCATCCATGAAGCCCGTGAGACTCCTTATACATTTGAAATTGAGGCCGGTAAAACATTGATACACAATACCGAATCTCCTTTATCGATTGTTTCACTTGTGCCGGAACCGGAAGAAATCGAAGGCGAGCCGGTCGTTTATTCTGACGTTGCCATGGTGGAGAATATGAATGATGCGTCCTCGACCGTCCCTGCTTATATATTTGAACCATGCTATGCTTACGCATGTTTTGCGGACAATAGATCAATAACTCCCGAGAGCCGCGGAGCGGATTTACTTGCCGCGCTTCACCTTACAGACACCTTTAATTTTTTGGACGGATGGCGCGAGAAAGCGTCCCATATCATGCATTTTACGTTTAATATTTCGGGTTTTTCCACAACCCTCCTTGTCCCGACGCTTATTTTTTCTTTTGTTGCTCGTCGATCTGCGGCGCGTGTATCCATAAAACAGATTTCGGGATTGGAAAGATAGCACAACATCTGCAAAAGTTTGGTTTCCGCGGGGAGCCGTTTTTCCACCTGGCAATATTGCATAATTTCAAATATTTGCAAATATTTCGCATTTGTGTAAACTATATGAATGCAGACAAAGACACACACGGGCACCCTCCGTTCCTCTGAAACAGACACGAAACAATTACTCCGGAAAGCAGGGCTTAAGGCTACGCCGGGGCGGATGTCCGTGCTCCGGCTTCTTCGGAAAGCGGCGCGTCCGCTGGCGGTGAGAGATATCTTCATGCAACTGTCTTCTCCTCGAATTGATCAGGCGACCGCCTACCGCATTCTTGGGGTGTTGCGGAAAAGCGGCTTGGTTGAAGATGTGGATTTTCGGCATGGGCATGTTCACTATGAATTCAAATCCCCGATCGGCCACCATCATCATATTGTGTGCGAACGATGCGGCCGCGTCGAGGATTTTAAAGGATGCGATTATAAAAAAATAAAAAAAAACGCACTCATGCAGACGCCACTGTTTTCAGAGGTGAGTCGCCATTCGCTTGAGTTGTTCGGTATATGCAGACGGTGCGATAAATAACTATATGGAAAATCAGTCTTTTTCTAAAAAAGCGGCTCTCATGGGAGGAGCAATCATCATTCTTGCGGTTTTATTTTATTTCGGCGGACTGTTTGGCGGACAGAAGAAGTCCTCGGACGATGGACGGCTTACTGTTATAACCACGTTTTTTCCGCTTTATGATTTCACAAGAAATATCGCGGGGGATCGGGCCAACATAGATATTTTGTTTTTTCAGACGCCAGAGGTTTCATCTTTCACGCCTACCGATGTAGAGAAAATCAATAATGCCGATATGCTTATCAAAAACGGCGCAGGATTCGAGCCGGTATTGGACGATCTTCTTGCAGCGAGCGATAATAAAGATATTGTGGTGGTTGATACCAGTGTTGGTGTCGCGCTTCTGAAATCCGAAGAAGAAGAGGAAGAAGGCGAACACGAAAAGACAAGCGAAGAATCGGAAGAAGGGGGACATGCGCATGGATCCTTCGATCCGCACATCTGGCTTGATCCGCAGAATGCTATTGTTCAGGTGGAGAATATTCGCGACGCTCTCGCTTTGCATGATCCGGAGAACAGAGAATTTTATGAAACAAACGCGGAGGCATATATCCGCTCCCTCCGCGAACTCGATAACGAAATACGAAAAGAAACAACTTCCTTCCGCACGAAAGATTTTATCGCCTTTCACCCCGCATTTATATATTTTTCTGAACAGTATGGTTTGCATCAGGTCGCGGCGATTGAAGAATTTCCCGGCAAGGAGCCGTCCCCGCGCTACCTCGCAGAAGTTATGGACACGATTCACAGCACCGGAGTTACGGTTATTTTTTCCGAACCGCAGTTTTCTCCGAAGATTGTTGACCAAATCGCGGCGGATTTGGAGATTGCCGTTCGAATCTTGGATCCGGTTGAAACCGGGGATCCGAACCGCGACTCCTATGTATCCATTATGAAAACAAACCTCGAAACATTAAAAGAGGCGATGAAATAACAAGCAATGAGCGTTTTGTCTGTAGAAAATCTTCACGTTACTCTCAATGGGCATAATGTCCTCAAGGGCGTTTCTTTTGAAATTGGCAAGGGGGAAATTGCGGCAATCATAGGCCCCAACGGTTCCGGAAAGACAACGCTTCTTAAGGCGGCTCTCGGTCTTATCCCGTATTCCGGAAATATTTCTCTTTTGGGGATGCCGCCTTCATCCATTAAAAAAATAAGCGGAAAGATCGGTTATGTCCCCCAACGGCTGGACTTTGATCGCACGATGCCTGTCACTGTTTCCGAGCTTCTCTCAATTCATAATAAATCGCATGAAACTGAAGAATCACGAGGGAAGACGGATATCATGAACCGGACGCTTTCTCTCGCCCGCACGGAACACCTTCTGAAAAAACGCCTTGGCGTTCTCTCTGGAGGAGAATTCCAGCGCGTGCTTCTCTCCCTCGCTCTCCTTAACCGGCCGGAAGTGCTTTTTCTTGATGAGCCGGTAGCCAGCGTTGATATTGAAGGGGCGGGTGAAATGTATGCGCTTTTGAAGGAGTTGCGGGAGAGGGAAGGCATTACGGTTGTGCTTGTTTCCCACGACGTTGATATTGTGTTTCGTTATGCGACGACAGTGCTTTGCATTAACCACGAGCTTATTTGCCACGGGGCGCCGCATGCGGCGATGACGCGAGAGAATCTTGAGAAACTCTACGGCCGCGAATATGATTTGTATGCCCATAAGGAAAAAAGGCATACCCACGAACACCATGATTGAAATTTTACAACTGGAGTTTATGCAGAGAGCGCTTCTTGCCGGCATGTGCATGGGTCTTACGCTCTCCCTTCTCGGCGTTTTTGTTGTTATGAAAAAATCCGCGTTTTTTGGAGATGCGGTTTCACACTTCGCGTTCGCCGGTATAGCGCTCGGATTTCTTTTTTCGGTTGATCCCATCCTTGCCGCCGTGACGGTTTCTCTCGTACTCGCTCTTGGTATGGGATATGTGCAGAACCATGCGCCGGCGCAGTCGCTTGATACGATTATCGGGATTTTTTTCTCGGGCGCGGCGGCGCTCGGCATATTTATCATCGGGCTTCTCGAGGGTTACCGCGCCGATCTTTTCCAGTATCTTTTTGGGGATATCATCGCAGTGTCTCCCGCCGATGTGGTGATTGCCGCGGTAGTCGCCGTTTTTGTAGCGGTTCTTCTTATGTTTTTGTGGAAAAGTTTTTTTAGGGCTTCGTTTAACAGGGATATTGCGCACGTTGGCGGAGTTTCGGTCATGCTTCTCGATTATGTTTTTCTCGGGCTTCTTGCGGCGGTTACCGCGATGAGCATCAAAGTCGTCGGGATTATTTTGGTGCCGGCTCTTCTTGTTATTCCCGCGGCGGCGGCTAAGAATATAAGCCAAAGTTTTCGGCAAATGATTTTTTATTCGGCGTTTTTCGGCGTTGCAAGCGTCGTCGGCGGCCTTATCGGATCGTTTTATTTGGATACTGCCTCGGGCGCCACCATTGTTCTCTTAAGCATTTTATTTTTTGTCCTTACTCTTATAAAAGG
>JAKEFN010000047.1 GCA_022616085.1 bacterium | reverse complement strand
TTCGCCATGGCCCAAGGCGTAACCGGTGAGATATTCAACCGCATGCCCGACTTCATGGCCATATTGGTTCACAAGCGCCTCCCGTTCTTCATAAAAATCACCTTGTATGGAAGAAACCTTGAGATGGATGCTCCGCCGTATCGCCTCTTCAAGAAAATCTATATTTTTTACATCCCCATGATAGTCCTTAAAAAATTTGAAAAAAGTTTTGTCCTGCGCAGACGCCTGCTTGAGCATTTCGGCGATGCCATCCCGCACATACCGCTCGTCAAGCGTTTCGAGCACAAGAGGATCCACGACGATTTTAATCGGCGCGTAATAGCTCCCGATCAAATTTTTCCCCTTCTCTCCGTTCACGCCCTGCTTCAAGGCAATCGCCGCGTCGCACTGCGACAAAACGGTCGTCGGGATGCTGATAAACCCGATGCCGCGATAGAGCGTTGACGCGAGAAATCCGGCAAGGTCTTTCACCACGCCGCCGCCCATGGAAATAACGACTGACTTTTTATCAAGCCCCACATCAATCATTTCGTTTGAAAGCGCGATAAAATTTTCCATGCTTTTTGATTTTTCACCCGGATCAACGAGAATCTTGTGGACCCGATACCCCTGCGAGAGAAGAGCCTCGTGGAACGTCCTGCCGTAGAGCGCGTCAAGATTTTTATCCACGATTAAGTGATGCGGCGAATAAAAATATTCGTGCGGGATAAGCTCGTGTTCGTGAAGCGCACCCACAATGCCGCGCTCCACGACGACCTCAAATCGGACATCTTTGGGATGATCGAGGATCGTTGCCGGAACAAGTTTCCTCTGCGACTGCGGCGGACGGGACGCGCGCGTTTCTCCTCCAGAAATTTTTTTGAAAAACATCTCTGCCTTGATAAGAGTCGCCGGTATATTTATATCAAACCACTCTTCGTCATAATAAACGTGTCCGAGGCGGCGTTTTTCGCCGAACGCGCTGAAAACATGCGACACGGTCTCTGCGTTATTTCTGCGTGCAACGCGGGAGAAAATTTCAAATCCCTTGGGAGTAAAGCGATAAATGCCCGCCTCAAACGCGTCAAAGTCGAGAAGATCCCCCACCTCGCACACAGTCCCTTTATCGCAACGCACTTTTACGTTCGCGCCGGACTGCTCTGATATTTCATTTCGCGCGCTGATAAGAATGGCGATATCGGCATCGCTTCCTTTTTCGTTAAATGATGCAAAGGGGTTTTTGCCGAACACAAGGTCGCTCATGGTCACGAAGAAAGAACCGGCAATTCGTCCATCCAAAGAAAGAACGGCATCGAGCATTGTGGCGCCTTCTTTCGCGCGAATGAATGTAACTTCGTGCGGATACGCCAAAAGCGCGCGGGGTATAAGAATATCGCCTTCGCGGACAACGATATAAAAATTATTCACCCCGCTCTCCGCAAGCGCGTCAAGAGTCCGCTCGATAAGGGTCCTCCCCGCAACGGGAATGAGGGGCTTCGGCGTCTCAAACGCATCAAGCCGCTTGCCTACGCCGGCGGCAAGAATGACCGCATTTTTAACATTCATGATATGTATAACAATATGGCGCTCTCCGAGGTTGTCCCGCGCCGCTTCGTTATGATAGGATGACCATATCATGAAAGCGGCAGTTGTTCAATCCTTTGGGAATGTGCGCGTTATAGACGTTCCAGAGCCCGTTTTCGGCGATTATGAAGCCCTTGTGGATATTATTGCCGTCGGCGTCTGCAGTGGCACCGATAACCATCTTGTCTCCGGAACCCACTTTAAATCAGTATCGCTTCCCTTCATACTCGGCCATGAAGGAATAGGGAGGGTCGTAAAAGTCGGCAAAAAAGTGAAGCATTTCAAAACGGGCGACCTGGTAACGCGCGTCCTCAATCGTCTTCCAAAAGGAAGCGGGTTTAGTCTCTACCACGGCGCGTTTGCCGAGCGCGGGATTGTAGGAGACGCTCTTGCGATGAAAAATGCGGGGCTTCCCGAACACGTATGGAAACCGTTCGCCATAAACAAGGTTCTCCCGAAAAATTTTGACCCCATTCCATCGACCATGATTATCACATGGAGAGAAACATTTGCGTTTTTCTCGCGCATGAACCCTTCCCGCGGCGAGACGCTTATCATAATCGGCTCGGGCGGCACCGCGCTCTCTTTTGCCGATCATGCGAGGAATCTGGGGCTCGCTTTTTGCGTGGTCGGAAGCACGGACAAAGCTTCCCTTTTCAAAAAAGCCGGCGCGGCATCGTTCGTCTCATATAAAAACAAAAACATTTCTGAAGCCCTTCGGCGAAGCGAGTGCAGGGGCGCGGACATAATCATAGACGCGGTCGGAAATGATGAAACTCTAAACGCCATTCTCCCCCTTCTCTCCGATGGCGGCAGAGTCGGCGTATATGGCCTCAATTCATACAACAATTATAGAATCGCGCCGAATGGAAAAGATTTTACATATTTTGACGGCACGCATTATGATGAAGCGTCCGCGCACGAAAAAATCATCTCTTATATGAAAAAAGGCGCGCTTGATCCATGGCGCTATCTTTCAAAAAAACATATCTATCCTTTGGAAAAAATCGAAGACGCCCTCCGCGCGAGCAGAGAACGGAAAGTCATAAAAAGCGTCGTGGTGATATAAAAAAGGGCTTGCACTGCAAGCCGCTTCTTTTCAAACAATCATAAAAAGAGCTTCACGAGTCGCTCAAGGAGAATGGTCATATCAAAGGCATAGACCTCTCCGTCCCGCTCCGCAAGTTCGCGGATACTCGTCCAGCGCGGACTCGTCGCTTCGTCGCTCCCAACAAGTTCGCCGTCTGTCCAAAAACCGAGATAATAGAGCGTTGCCACAGCCGCATTTTGTGCGAGAACATTCGTCTGAACCGCACGCCGAGCACTAGAATCCCACTTGTAATTCCATTTTATTGGTCCCCCGATATAAAAAGGAACAGAGAATACACTGACTGCAAGATTCTTCAACTCTTCCGATCGCTCGCGACACGCGGCATCATAGACACTTGCATCCGACGGCTCGACAAATCCGCCCGCGGAAAGCATGGTCATCCCTTCCTGCCATTTCCCTTTGCCTCTAATACTGGTTACCACGTCTGGTTCGCCATCAATAAAGCGAACGATGCACACATCCGCCGAAAGGCACACCGCCGGATTGTTCAACCCATTTGTGCCGGGGATCCATTTTTTTTTTATATTTCCTACAGCATCCTCCCGAATTTTAGGAGTAGGCCTCTTGTGTATCAAATCTGCTATCGGCGCAAGCATGTCTAAATCAGCAATAGCAACCGCCAAATCTTTATATGAGAAACCGGTGGTTAGTGGCATCTCTGCCCTCCTCTCTTGGTATTTACGCCAGATTTCAGTCAATCATATTTTGCCGATTCAGTCAATACTTCCCGTAATTTCTGTAGATAGTCCAATATTGTTTCGCCGAAAGCGCGAGCCAGAGGAGTGCGTAGCCAATCGCGAAAAGCCAAAGCATGAGGTCAAGGCGCTCCGCGAGCGAGAAGATGAGAAGCACGAGCCAGAAGTCCGACGAGCTGAAAACATTTTTGTTTATCCAGTAAATGACTTTTTTATAAAACGGCATCGTGTCGTACGACGCTTTTATATCCGCTATTTTCTCCGTTCCCGCGTCTTTATACGCAAGAAACCAATACCTGATTTCAAGTAGTCGATATTCAAGTTTCGTGATCGCCGCGATGCTTCCCAAGGCAAAAGGAAGAAGCCATCCCGTCTGGAGCGAAACGGCAAACCCCAGAAGAAAAAAACTCACGCCGTATTGTATGTCATGGCTCACCGGCTCCACATAGTTTCCTCCCACAGGTCCCGTCTGCTTCCGAAACCGCGCAACTTCCCCGTCGCAACCGTCAATGACGACAGAGAGAAAGACGAGAAACGATCCGATGACGTGCGCTGTGAGACTTTCAGAGAAAAAATTTGCTATGCCGAGAAAAAAAATACTGACGCTTATTGCCGTAATAGCATTTGGGTGGATATCGGTATAGAGAAAAAACCTCGTAAAATAGATAGAAAACAAACGGCAAAAAAGCCCGGGGAGACTTTCCCGCGCCGGATTCGGCGCCGTCCCCTGGCAGATCGCGCGGAGCTCTCTAGTAGAATATGTGCCAATCGGCCTCTTATCGCCCATGTAAATGTTCTATCAGTAAAAGAAAAAATGCGAAAGGGTTGACAAATAATGAAAAGTTATTTATATATTATCGAGGCTTATATAACAAAGGAGCCATACATGTTGATCCACGACATAGAATACGCCGCGAAAACATGATGCTCCGCGAACTGGGATTCATAGTAATCTTTGGACACCCGATGTCCAAAGATTAGAGAACCGAGACTCCTTTCAAAATCCCCGCCACCCGTTCCGCAGAGCGACCGTCGTTACGGTAGGCGAAATATTCTACAAAATCGCGGTACGAATCGGCTTCCGGTTTTTCATGCAAAAGAAGGTCTTTAAGAGCCTTTTTGTATTCATCCTCGCTCCGGACAAGGCGCGACACCCCGAAACGCGCCACTGCTTCAATATAGTCTGACTTATAAAACCGCCGCGGGGAACGACTCATAGGCATCGGCACAATATCAAAGGCGACATTAATGACCGGCGTGCCACAGAGTATCGCGTCTATTGTGAGCGTTGACCCCATATTAATACACGCATCGGAATGATAGAGCGAATTATAAAGATGATAGAGGTGCGCGCGCGACGGATCCCAGCGATCTTTGAACGTGTTGTCCTGCGTATCGCTTGTATCAATAACGATATCGGGCTCCAATTTCTTGAGCGGCGCAAACTTCTCAAGGTCTCCCGCGTAGCCGATATGCGGCCGGACGAGTATCTGCGCGCCCCCAAGCTCGCCCGCATCAATATATTTTTTGATAAGGAGGCAGTAATCCGCCTCAGTAAGACAGCTCATGCCTGTTGAGCCATAGAGAATTATTTTTTTCTTCGGATCCAAACCAAGACGGCGGGAGAATTCTTCGCGCGAAAGGAGAATGTGCGGATCGCGCGACGTATAAATATCAAACTGCGGCGCGCCGCTTATAAAAATCTCTTTCTCGCGATACCCTTGCAGTTTCATCACCTGCTCCTTCATGAAAGGACTCCAGACGATTATTTTATCGGCCATCACCGGAAAAAGAAGCTTGGAAGGGTTGTCCCAACTTTTTGGCATGCAGACGGTCGGAACACCGAAACGCTTCGCGCTTTTGAGCACGCCGTCATCCGATGGCTCATACACCGCTGTTGTGAACACAAGGTCTGGCTTATATTTCTCAAACAAATAATCATGCTCGTGTTGCGGGTTCGCTTTGTATTCAATGAACCGGAGCAATCTCTTAAATCCGGGGAAAAACCGGAGCGGCGCCAAAAAAAGAAGACGGAGAGGATACAAAATTTTTGACGGCTCGTCTCCGGCGAAGGGGTAACGATAGCGGAGGTTGATCGTTTTATTGAACGATGCGCCGCGCTGTAACTCGCGGATGATGCCACGAAAACGTATATCCTTCGGATCAATAAGCGGCTCAAGAATAAGATTCGGGTGCGCATATTCGGTGAAAATCTCCGGCTTGTCATACTGCGGCGTCAAAACGACAACACGGAATCCCGCATTAAGCAACCGCGAAATAACGCCGGTGTGAAAAAAATTCCGGATAAGAGAACCCCGCGAGATGGTTATAAATATTGTTTTCATATT
>JAKEFN010000046.1 GCA_022616085.1 bacterium | reverse complement strand
TGGAGATGAGGAGTTCTTTTGCTGAAGTTAAGACATTGTAGGGAGGAGCGTAGTCGGATGTTACAGGCATGGTGGAGGGAGAGGTGATCTGATGGCAGGAGGAGGGAGCGGAGGAAGGAGGATTCGATATCGCCGTATGTATGAGCGGTACGACATCTTCCCAGACGGGACTTGAAGCTGCCAGCTGATCTTTCACGAGCCAGAAAGCGGCATAGCCGTGCGTGTGGTTCATCCACGGAATGGCGCCATATGCTCCAGCGACGGAGCGGAGAGTTGGGTGGGGATGCCACTTCCATCTTTCTCATCAATCCACCAGGTAAGGCCGTAGCTCAATTCCGGTTTGGCAAAACTACTTAAGAATGGAATTCCAATGCAGGAGTCTTTTTGCATCTCTGCCACCGCCCATTCGCTTAAAATGCGCGCGCCGTTCCATTCGCCTTTCCGAAGATGCATTTGAAGAAGGTGGGAGTAGTCATCAAGCGTTGATTGCAGTCCTCCGCCGACACGCGGATTTTCAAGCTCAACGTAGGTTGAGTTGTTCATTTGAAGCGGGGTGGCGACGCGCTCTCTCCAGAGTGTTTCCCATGACTTTCCAGTAACGATTTCGGCAATGCGGCCCATAATGTGATAGGAAACGCCGGAATTGTAATTGCAGACCGTCCCCGGAGCGGGATTGGGGAGAGGAAGTTCTGCCGCTATCTGTTCAACGCACTGGGCAAGCGTTATACTGCTCTGCTGCCCTGGTTGTGGGATGCACGAATGGTATTCAAGCAATCCATGTGTTTGGGCAAGAAGCTGCCGGATGGTGACTGCTCCTTTCGCGTCCGTAAAATACGGAAGATATTTATCGATACGATCGTCTAAAGCGATAAGTCCATCATCAACAAGCGTCATCATGACAGTCCCTGACGTCAGCTTTGTTTCTGAAGCGAGAAGATTCGGAGTAGCGATAGTCTGATTCCCCACCGCATTTTTGTAGAGGGTTTCGCAAGGATCAACAATCACAAGACCGACACCGAGGAGTTCACCCGCTGTTATGGCAGATTGCATGCGGGAAGTGACGGCGGAAAAGTTATAACCGCCGGGAAGGCAGGGAGGGGGAGATGCAACGACGGTAGCCCGTACCGTCGCGAAAAACGCACACCCCAGCTAAAGCTGGGGGTTTAGGGGATTAATAATAATATTGCGAGACACGCAAGAACAGGTACAAAAACTTTTGTTTTTCTATCCACTTTAAATGGTCAAAATTATAATTATCAATTAAATATATATTAGCATATATTCAACGCGGATAGCAAAACTTCCTATCCACAGAGGAATGATAAATATCGTGCCGTCAAAATGAGAAATTCCGCCAAAAAAGAACAGCGCCGTTGCCGTCTCTCTATACAATTGCTATGATAACAACATCATAAAAACCGCGAGGGAAGCCTTCACCAATATTCTATATTTAAATTATAATTATACAGATCATATCTGAAAGCCTGCCTCAAAGGTATATGCGTCAAACTACCCCGAAGCATAAATAACATGGTGTAGCCGTGCGTCACAGAACCGAAACAAGGGCGTTTTATATCTATGAAAGAACATGAAAATGATCCAAAAATACTGATGCGTCTTTCGCAGGAAGGCGATGCAGAAGCGTTCGGCAAGCTCTACGAACTCTATTTCAGCCCGATTTTCCGATACATCCGTTTTCGAGTCAAAAATAAGGAAGAAGCCGATGATCTTACCCAAACCGTTTTTCTCAAAGTCTTCCGTTCCCTTCCCCGCTTCCAAGATCAAAACAAGCCGCCCCATGCATACTTTTTTGCCGTTGCAAAAAATACGGTAATAGATTACTGGCGATCGAAAAAGCCAGTTCATCTTAAAGATGCGGGAGACACCTTTCTCGAAATACCCGACAGCGGATCAAGTCCGATTGAACAAGCGGAAAAAAAAGAAGCGGGGGAAGCTCTCCGCCGCGCTCTTATGACGCTCACAGAGGAACAGCAGGAAGTGGTTATCCTGAAATTCATAAACGGAATGGATAATAAGGAGATTGCCGCCCTTCTTGGAAAAAAGGAAGAAGCGATCCGCCAGCTTCAGTGCCGCGCGTTCAAAACCCTCCGAAGCATTTTAAAAAACGTCGTATGAACAAAGAAAACGAACAAAACATAGAAGAAATCATAGAAAAAACGCTTGCATATCTTGACGGAGGGAAGTCCCCTGCCGAAATTTCGCGCGCCTTTCCGGAACACCAAAAAACGGTAGAAGATATCGCCGCTATCGCCAAACTCCTTCAAAAAGAAGGAGAAGCAGTCATTCCGCCAAGAGAGCTTCTTATACGAATAATTGAGCATGCGAAAAGCGCCGTCACAAACCAAGCCGATTCCCGTTATTTATTTAAGAAAGAGGTGAAAGGTCGACCCTCTTTGCATAATATAACCAAAATCTACGAATCTATGGCATCAAAATGGAAAATAATTGTTCCCGCCGGAATTGTTGTCGTTGTTGTGCTTCTTGTCGTATTTGCCAGATCAGGAACGGGAGTTCCTCGCTATGCAGACATGAAAGACAATAACGGAGGCGCAATGTCCGTAACCGAAGCCGTACCGCCAGTCGCAACCGGAGATATAGATGATGTGATCGCTGGACTTTTGGACGACTCTGCGAATGAAGCATTGGCGTTCAATGAGGAACGCACCGACATTAATCTTATCGAAGAAAGCGATCAAGTAGCTAATGATTTTGGCCAATCCTATGATGAAAAAGACATCTAAATTTTCTACCGCTATTCTTGTTTCCGTATTGACGGCGAGCCTTGCGGCGCCCGCTTTCACCCTTGCCCAAGAAACCACTTCTGAAGCAAGGGGAGTCTGCACACGCATCGGTGAAATCGCCGCGGGGATTGACCAGCGTATGGCCGACCGAGAGGCAAAAATCCAAGCCAAACGGCAGGAAACAAAAGATACAGCCCTTGCGCGACGGAGTGAACGCGATAACAAGTTGGCGGAGTACCGCGCACGATGGGACGCGAACAGACAAGAGCACTACGCCAAGCTGGATGAAAAAGCCGCGACTGACGGACAGAAGCAAGCCGTCTCTGATTTCAAAGCGGCAGTTGAAGCCGCGGTCAGCGCGCGGAGAACGGTCATCGACAGCGCAATCAGTGCGTCACGGCAGAGCGTTGATGAAGCAATCATCGCGCGAAAGACAGCAGTGGACAATGCGAAAAACGCATTCAAAAGCGCAAAAACAAGCGCTATTGAAAAAGCGAAAAACGATTGTGCGGCAGGCGTTGACTCACGAACAGTCCGCGAGACATTCCGGGCAGACATGAAGGCAACCCGCGATACATTTGCAGCCGAATGGAAGGCAATCGAAAAATTACGCGGATCGTTTGAATCAGTCCATGCAACCAAAAAAGAAGCCGTGCAGACGGCGGTAGCTGATTTCAAAGTGGCGCTTGAACAAGCGCGCACCGATCTCAAAAACGCTTTTGATCAAGAATAAAAAACTTGATTTCGTCTTGCATAAAACCGCTCAACTCTTGAGCGGTTTTATGGTTTTTAAAAATTGCGCAACGGGAAGCGTATTAACGATATGTTTTTCCTCTGCGAAACCGCGCCGCGCCTGCCCAATGCCGAACAAAAGCGCCAAAAAATGCTCCGGCGCGTGCGCGTCCGAATCGATACTCATGCGAACTCCCGCCTCGGCGCATTTTTTTATATACTCATCTTTTATGTCCAACCGATTTGGGTACGCGTCAATTTCAAGAATTGTTTTCGTCCGTTTTGCCGCCGCAATTATTTCATCTATATTCACATCAATCGGTTCTCGCCTGTTGATACGGCGAGCGGTCAAATGAAAAATAATATCCACATGCGGATTCTCCATCGCGCGAATCACGCGCGCCGTCTGCTCCGCGCGCGGAAGCCCGAAATGGCTATGAATTGCGGCGCCAACGATATCGAGCTTTGCAAGCGTCTCGTCTTCTATATCAAGAGAACCATCTTTTCCTATATTCACTTCCGCCCCCTTAAGAAGGACGAGCTTTTTGCCCGTCTGCTTCCGTTTCATATTGAGCGCATCAATCTCTTTCCCCTGCCGCGCGAGCCCTTTTTCATCCAATCCTCCGGTCATGGCGAGCGCTCTTGTGTGATCGGTTATCGCGATATACGAAAGCCCTGCCGCTTCGGCGGCTTCCGCCATTTTTTCAATTGAAGCATTCCCGTCAGTCCAACTCGTCTGCACCTGAAGATCGCCCTTGAGATCGCCCTGCTTGATGAGTGCCGGAAGTTTCCCCTCCCGCGCCATCCCTATTTCCCCGGTCATCTCCCGAAGTTCCGGCGGAATATAGTCAAGACCGAACGCCTTGTACAAATCTTCCTCCGTTTCTCCGGCAATCTGCTTCTTCCCTTTAAAAAGGCCGTACTCATTCAGTTTCCACCCTTTTTTGATCGCAATTTCTCGAAGCGCAATATTATGCTCTTTTGATCCGGTAAAATAATTAAGCGCGGCTCCCCACGAATTTACCGGCACCACGCGAAAATCAGCGTCGATACCTGATTTCAACCGCACATTCGTTTTTGTCGCACCGGTACCATACACATGCGCCACAGCCGGAAGTTTGACGAAACGCTCCATGGTTTTACGAGGGTTCTTTGAAACGGCAAGAATATCGATGTCTCCTATCGTTTCTTTAAAGCGCCGCACCGATCCCGCGACTTCCGCACGTTCGGTTTCGGGAAAATGCCGAACCGCTTCCAGGAGCCCCCTTGCTTCAGGAAGTATATCGCCCAAAATAAAACGGCCGCCTGACTTCTCGCGAAACTCAATGCCTTTAAGTATTTTTTCCTGCGATTTCTTCCCGAAATGAGGGATGCGCGCAAGTTTTCCCGCCTTTGCCGCACGCAAAAGATCGCGCCGATTTTTTATCTTTAATTTCTGCCAAAGAGCACGGACTGTTTTCGGCCCCACGCCCTCAATCGAAGTCAATTCGAGAATATGAACGGGCATCTTCTTTTTCATCCGTTCATACTCTTTGAAGTGTCCAGTGGTAAAAATCTCCATGAGATGCTCCGCGATTGCCTTGCCGATTCCATCTATGCCGTCAAGCGCCTTCTCGCCTCCCTTGCGAAACAGATCATACGCATCGTCCGAGAGCGCCATGACCGCATGCGCCGCGGTCTCGTATGCGGCGGGCTTCCAGGGCGTCCCTTCCATTTCATAAAGCGCGGACATCTCGAAAAGAATGTCTGCAATTTCTTTGTTGGATAAATGTTTTTTCATGTTTTTGCACTCCCGCCTTTCGCTTCCCCTCGATGTTTAAAAAACTCAATCTGGCGCAGGCGTTCTTTGGCTTCTTTCTTGGTATCATAGGCGCCAAATCTCCGTCCGGTCGTTTCGGAAAGCACCACATATTTCCCTTTTATTTTTTTGATCATAACGCCTTTCGCTTCACTTTGAATAATAACATAAACGCATGGCGTGCCGGTAAAACAAAGCGCCGCGTCCCTTTGGATAAGGGCGCGGCGACGATATGATAAAAAACCGGAAGAATGTTTCTCTTAAAACCATTAAAAAAACCCAAGCGTATAGCTTGGGTTTTACAATTTTTATGCGCCTCGGCGCGAAAGTCTCTGCATAAAGGAACGCATAGTTGTCCCCTGCACAAAGACTGAAAAGACAACGACAAAATAGGTGGCGGTCACGAGCACGTCCCGTATCTCCCCGGCAGGGAGAGAAAGGACAAGCGCGATCGAAACGCCTCCGCGGAGTCCCGCCCATGTCAATATGGCAGAAATATTTCTGCTGAATGATCGAAACGGGAGCATCGTGCTTACGACCGACAGTATGCTTGCATACCGCGCCGCAAGAACAACCGGAATGGAAAGGAGCGCAACGGCAATATGCGTATATTCCGTGCTGATTGCCAGAAGCTCCAATCCGATAATCACAAAAAGAAGAGTGTTGAGAATTTCATCGGCCAAGTCCCAAAAGGTGTCCAGATAGTGGATCGATCCTTCTGAAACGGCATACATACGTCCGTGGCTTCCCATAAGGAGCCCCGCCGCAACGACTGAAATCGGTCCTGACGCATGGATTGCTTCAGCGCCGACAAAACTCCCGGTCGCAAGAGCGAGCGTCGCGACGATTTCCGTGTGATAGTCCGTTACGCCTTTTATGAAAAAATATGCGATCGCCCCGGACAAAAGGCCGAAGAGAATTCCTCCGACTACATCCCAGAGCGCCTTTATGGGAATTGCCGCCAAACTCGCATTCGGCTCATAGAGCGCGACTGCAAGAAGCGAGCTGAACAAGACGATGCCCACGCCGTCGTTTAAAAGCGACTCGCCGGTTATTTTGCTCTCAATTGAAGGGGGTATTTTCATTCCCTTCAGAAACGAGAGCACGGTAACCGCATCCGTGGGCGAGATGAGCGCGCCGAAGACGAGGCAATATATGAACGGTATGTGAAAACCGAGAATCTGCGTGATCGCATAAAAGATCGCTCCGACAAAAAATGTCGAGAGCACCACTCCGCCGGTTGCGAGCATTATGATGGCGCTTTTTTCACGGAGAAGGCTCGGGAGATCAACGTGCAGAGCTCCCGCGAATAAAAGAAAGCAAAGGATGCCGCCGAGGAGAGTTTCATCAAGATCAATGCTGTGCAAAATATCGAGCGCCGCGACGCTCGCAAACTCAAATCCGAGAAGCTGCAATACTGTGAGAACACCCGCGACAACAAGAGAGAGGAGCATAAGCCCAACCGTTGTCGGAAGTTTCATATACCGCACATTAATAAAGAGAAAAAGTGCGGAGAGATTTAGAAGCACCGCAGATATTTCAAGCGGGGTCATAACACCTCCTTTTCATGGTTATAAATGGAAAGAACTGATAGCTTTGGGCGGGACGTTTTGGAAAAGAGGTTCTTTGGTATGCAGGGGAATCCAATTTCTCTATACGCCAAAAAATCTTATCAAAACCATGTCCAATTGAAGCATAAAATCATTATAACATATATTTTGCGAATTACAAATTTTTTATGTCTTCCTATCGGGAATATCGAAATACTTTTGTCCCGTTCGTTGTGCCTCAAACGCAAGCGCGGCCATCTCAAAAAGCGGTTCGGGAGGTCTGTTCGCATCATACCACCCCCATGATTCGCATTTCTCCGGCTCAAGAACCGAAGGATCGCCCTTCTTCCAATCCGCCATAAGGCTTACGTGAGCAAAGTGTTTCGGCGCATATCGGGAATTATGGGAATTGCATCTTCAAATACGAGTTTGGCGGTATCAACGGCCCGTCTTAAGTCGGAACAAAATACCGCGTCAAATTTTTTTCCTTTGATCGTTTCTTTCAACGCCTTGGACTGTTTCACACCGAGATCCGAGAGCGGCGCATCAGACCAGCCGGACGAAATAGGTGATTTGTACCGGCATAAAAATATCTTAATTTTACACAAACGTGAGCGCTTTGCCTTTTTTGCCGGCGCGGCCGGTGCGGCCGATGCGGTGGATATAATCCTCGCGCGTTGCGGGAAGGTCAAAGTTGATGACGTGCGACACATCCGCAATATCAAGCCCGCGCGCCGCAACATCGGTCGCCACAAGCACCTGCGCATGATTCTTCTTGAAAAGATCAAGCGCTTTCTCGCGCCGGCTCTGCGTTTTGTTGCCGTGAATGGATTCCGACATGAAGCCGCGCTTCTTAAGATCCTTTGAAAGCCGCTCAACCCCGTGCTTGGTACGCCCAAAAATAAGCACTTTGCTGAATTCCGGCTGAATAAGCAGGTCATGCAATATGTCCATTTTCATTTTTCCTTCCGGAACGCGGATAACATCCTGTTCCACTTCACGCGCCGTATCGCCCGTTTTGACGGAAATACGCACGGGATTGTTCAAAAATTCGGATATAAGCTTCTCGATTTCATGCGAGATCGTCGCGGAGAAAAAAAGCGTCTGCCGCTT
The DNA here is from genome assembly GCA_022616085.1 of bacterium. GTDB lineage: Bacteria > Patescibacteriota > Minisyncoccia > Phycocordibacterales > JAKEFN01 > JAKEFN01. The sequence continues at coordinate 889 of JAKEFN010000046.1, read as the reverse complement.
TGCCGCGCACTCCGAAAGAATAATGCGCATGTCTTTTATAAATCCCATATCAAGCATCCGGTCGGCTTCGTCAAGGACAACCGTTGCGAATGTCGAGAGATTGAGCGAGCGCGACTGGAGTAAATCTTTGAGCCGTCCCGGCGTTCCAATAACGAAACTGCAGTTTTCCCGAAGCCGCCTTTTTTGCCTCTCTATTGGCACGCCGCCGACGCACGAAACAGCGCGAATCCGAAGACCTCCCGAAAGATCGACGAATTCCTGCTCAATCTGGTTCGCAAGTTCTCGAGTAGGAACAACAACGAGCACGCGTTCATTCCGAGCGGCAAACGCTTTGTTGATAAGAGGTATGAGAAATGCGCCGGTCTTCCCCGTGCCGGTATTTGCGATACCAACAAGATCGTCTCCGCGAATGATATGCGGGATGGCGCGATCCTGAATAGGCGTCGGCAAGGTGTATCCCCGCGCCGCAATTGCCCGTTTGAGTTCAGGAGCAACGGCAAAATCGCCGAATGCATGTTCGGGAACAAAATGCTCCGCCTCCTCGGTGATCACCGCTTTGTTGATAAAGTGAGAAACGTCAAAAGAAAGAATGGGTCTTTTGCTTCTCTGACCTCCGCGGTATCCGACCGATTCAAATCTGTTTGTTGCTGTTCCGGGATGAAACGAACGTCTTTCTCTACCGGGTCCGTTGCCTCTCGGCGACCTCCCGCTTCTGCTGTAATTCTGTATCATTTAATAATGATATTACAAAATTTAATATTTGTCAACCTTTCCCTTCATCACCCATATCGACGATGGCATCCAATCCATGAGTTTTTTGCGATGTTTGACAAGCGACCACAGGTTGCCATCCTTAAAAAGTCTCGGCTGTGCCTTCTGAAATGCTCGG
>JAKEFN010000045.1 GCA_022616085.1 bacterium | reverse complement strand
CGTATCAACTATTCATTACTATAATGAAAAGCTATCCTTTGTCAACGAACTTCAAAACCGCCCGCGACAAGCGCACTTATAATTTTTTGCATGATTTCGTTGACCTCTTCGTCCGTGAGCGTTTTTTCATAAGATTGGAATACAAGACGAAACGCGTAAGACACTTTACCGCTTCCTTGTTTCTGAAACGTGTCAAAAAGCCGCGGAGGTCGGACGAGTAATTCTCCCGCATTGAGTAAAAGAATCCCTGAAATATCTTCCGGTTTGACGCCCTCGGGAGCAAAAAGCGCGATGTCGCGGACAACAAAGGGATATGATGAAAATCTTTTGTATTTTATGCTATTGTTTTTGGCTTCCTGAAAATCGTATAAATTTTTCTCGGGAAATTTTTTTATGACTTCAGTAAGATTGACTGTCGAAAGTTCGCTCCCGGCTTTAGCTTCTCTTGTTACGTCTATTTCGGCGCCCATCTTTTCAAATAGATCATTCATGGTTATATGAGCGCTTCCTTTTCCTGATATAAGGGCGAGTTCAAGGTGTTCTCCTTGGTCATCAAAAACGATGCCGATTTCAAAAATTTTTATCGTGTCGCCGCCAAAAAGCGGTGCGTTCTTTTGGTTGAAATCAAGCGCTTTATACACTCCTCCCGCAAGGTTTTTGCGCAGATAGCTTTTATCTTCGGCAATCGGATTTGCCACAGCAATGTCTCCGGTATGCCAAAAAGACGACGTTTTTATCTCCGAAAAACCTTCCCCAATCAAAATATCCCGTATTTTGTTTACATAATAAAATTCTTTATTTACCTTCGGCGTGAACCCTTTCACGTCGGGAAGCGTAGACGCAATATTTTCGTACCCATGCACACGCCCAATCTCTTCAACGAGGTCCTCGGGAATTGCGATATCCAGACGCTCCGCGGGCGGGATAACGACAAAACGGTCGCTTCCCAAACGATATTCCCAGCCGAACCGATCCAAAATTCCGCCAATGTCTTCGGGAGATAAAACAGTCCCGAGCTTATTGTTTATTTCGGCAACGCCGATAGCGATTTCCCGCCGCGAGAATGAATTCTCTGCCGGAAACTCGTCAATAATATCCCCGACGCGCGCTTCGGGACACATTTCAAGAATAAGACGCGTCGCTTCTTCCATGGCTGTCTTGGCAATAGAAGGGTGGATTTCATTTTCAAAACGTTTGGATGAGTCCGTGCGGATATGCGCCCCTTGAGCAGCTTTTCTTACCATTGTCGGATGAAAATTCGCGGCTTCAAGAATAATCGTCGTCGTTCCTTCGTTCACCTCTGCTTTTTTCCCGCCCTTAACACCCGCAAGCGCGAGCGGATCGCTCTCGTCTGCTATCACAAACATACCCTCGTCAAACGCTACGTCCTTATTATCAAGGGTGGTCATGTGTTCCCCCTGTTTCGCCCCGCGCACCATAATCTCGCGGCCTGCGAGCTTCCCCGCGTCAAAGGCATGCATGGGCTGGCCCATATCAAACATTACGAAATTAAGCGCGTCTACGATATTATTGATCGGTTTCTGACCAATTGCCGCAAGCCGCTCCGCAAGCCACGAGGGCGATTGTTCCACTTTCACGTTCTCAATAACTCTCCCGATATAACGTCTGCAGAATTTCCGATCTTCTATAGATATTGATAGTGGCGTTACGTTTTTGGTTTTGAGTTGTGATTTTGAGTTTTGAGTTTTGAGTTTTGAGTTGAGGAGCGTTGCGAGTTCGCGAGCAACGCCTTTATGGGACAGCGAGTCATGCGCTCTGTTAGGGAGAATATCAATCTCACAGATAAAATCATCGCCTTGCCTTGAAATGCTCTCCACCTCATATGCGCGAAGTGTCAAAATCTCCGCGATTTTTTCGGGCGGGGGAAGTTTATCATCAAAATAGTTTCCGAGCCAATTATATGAGATTTTCATAGTGGATAGTGGATAAAAGCATTGACTTTTTATTGTAATCGGCTATACTTAATAATACAAATGGCTCACGCCCGACTTCGCCGCAAGGTGAAGGAAAAAACGAAAAAGTTCAAGGCAACAACGCTTTGAGCTTTTTCGTTAATTCAGAAAATTCTTTTTCAGTAATGTTCCCAATGCGACGAGCAAGACGCCGCGCGTCAATAAGTTTTATTTGAGACAAAATGGCGAGACTGACCACGCCGTCAACAAAAGTGAAAGAAAAATAATATTGTTCTCTATTGCTCGAAATTCTCTTTTTTGATTTGGTGAGCGGAACTCCCCAAAAAACTTCATTGTTAAACTTTCTTACGACGATAATAGGACGCAAAAAATCATCCCCGCTTCCGTCTTGTTCAAACCCGATATTCACACCAAACGAACAAAACCAAATTTCTCGTTCGTGAAAAAACGGACGTTTGCCGACCGCGTTAACTTTTTTCTTTTCGCCATTCCATTTATCAAAGTCTTTTCGCATAATGTCTTATCCATTCTTCAGCCTATAAATAATACCCTCAAGATTGTACGCATAATTCCCCATTGTTCCACGCGCGTTTTGATTCCCTGGAACCAAAAGGAAGTCAGCCCCATCAACGGGAAGCTCTTTACCGACATGAAAAAGTATTTTCCCTCGTCCTTTTCTAATTTTTGTTGAACCCATATTTAATTAAAAATTAAAACTGATTTACAAGCCGGAGGTCGCCGCTATAAAAAAGCCGGACGTCGTCTACGCCCCATTTGAGCATCGCGAGGCGGTCTACGCCCATGCCGAATGCGAACCCGCTCCATTTCTTAGGATCAATGCCGCCATTCGTGAGCACGTTCGGATGCACAAGTCCGGCGCCCAAGATCTCAATCCAGCCGCTATTTTTGCACGAAGAACAGCCGGAACCGCCACATTTGAAACACCTCATATCTACTTCTACGCCCGGCTCCACAAACGGAAAATATGCGGGTCGAAACCGCATGATAACGTCATCGCCGAAAAGCTTTTTCAAAAAATATTCAAGCGTGCCCTTAAGATGCGCGAGAGAAATTTTTTCCCCCACAAGAAGACCTTCAATATAATGAAACTGCACTTCATGCGTCGCGTCCGTCGCTTCATAACGGAACACGCGCCCGGGCGAGACCATCTTAAACGGAGGCGTATGTTCTTTCATATACGGCACTTGATGGGCCGAAACATGGGTGCGTAATAGTTCTCCCGGTCTGTCTTTTAACCAAAACGTATCCTGCATATCGCGGGCGGGATGGTCTTTGGGGACATTAAGAGCATCGAAATTATTGTATTCAGTCTCTATTTCCGGCCCCAACGCAACTTCGTATCCCATGTCAGTAAAAATACCGACTACGTGCCGCGTGATGATTGTAAGAGGGTGCATATGCCCCTTTTCTTCCTGTTTTAACTCCATCATTAAAAAACTATAGCAAAACTAGCTAAAAACAAAAGCCGCCATTATAGTGCGGCCTTTTTCATTCTGGAGCCACCTCGCGGGATTGAACCGCGGACCCACGGTTTACAAAACCGTTGCTCTACCAACTGAGCTAAGGTGGCGTGTTAAATTGTCTCAACCGTTCTATATGAACAAAACAGTAAAACAATTACAACAGCTGGAACAAACGAAACAGTTAGAACACCTCTTCGTCATCCGAAATTTTTTTGGGTTTTCGAATCCGCAGGCGATTTTTCTCCTTGTGCGCCGCGATATGCTTCAAAAAGAAAGACGCTCCGCGTTTTTCCGGCGCAAGATTTTCCTTTCTTTTTCCGTACATCGCCGCAAAAAAGGCTTTTGCCTTTTCATATCCTTTTATGAAAGCCCTCTTTCCCCCATGCTCCGCTCTCCGAAAAAGAGAAGCGGCATAGTCATGCATGAGAGGGAGCCGCGTGCCGGAATCGGCCTCCATGCGCGATCCCGAAATAATCGTCTTCACGGAAAACCGTCCCGCACGGATCTCCCACGCGCGATAGGCGAACATTGCCACCAGAAGAATAAAAGAGAGAGCGGCTATTGTTGTAAAAAGAAACATATTTGGATAAACTCAAAAATCAAAACTGCGACTTAAAACTCAAAATATCTTGTATTATGGTTTTGAGATTTGAATTTTGACATTTAACTTAACGTCACGCGCTCATCCGCACAAATTTTCCCACGACGACCCGTTCGCCGAATTTCTGCGTTGCGCGCTCAAGAAGTCCTCCAACGGTAATATCGGGCTCTCTAATATAGGGCTGTTCCAAGAGAATCCGCTCGGCAAGATGCGCGCTTATCTTCCCCTCTACGATTTTTTTCTTTATTTCGGGGGGTTTTCCACTCTTTTCGACTTCTTCCGCAAAAAAATTCTCCAATTTCGCGCGCGCCTCGTCTGTTACATCGTTTGTGGAGAGAAATTCAGGGTTGCTCGCCGCCACATGCATCGCAATCTCGTATGCGAGTTTCCTGAAATCTTCATTTCGGGCGACAAAGTCCGTTTCGGAATGAAGCGACACAAGAGCGGCAACCGCGCCGTTATTGTGGACATACGCCGCGACAACACCAGCGCCGAGCTCCCTCCCAGTTTTTTTTGCGGCAATAGCGCTTGAGGCCTTGCGGAGAACAAGGAGCGCTTTCTCGCGGTCGCCTCCCGCCTCTTCAAGAGCGCGTTTACACTGCATAACCGAGACGCCAGTCTCGTCGCGGAGCTCTTTGATTTTATCCATTGAAATGGCAACCATACTCGAGTATAAAATTACGAAATTACTTTTTCTCTTTTACGATCGGGGGCGCTTCGCCTACCGTCTCCACCGCGCCCGCTTTCCCTTTTTTGTATGCCTCGGCGAATTTTTCGAGAAAAAACGCAATGCTTGAAACAGAGGAATCGTTTGCGGGTATAGGATAATTGATGCCTTCAATATTACAGTCAGTGCTCGCGAGCGCGATAACCGGAATATTCTTCCGTTTCGCTTCATGAATAGCAGTGTGTTCGTGCCGCGGATCAATAATAAGAAGCGCATCCGGCTTGCCGATAATCGCCCGAAGCCCTCCAAAGTTAAGCTCAAGCCTCACGATTTCGCGATCAATCAAAAGCTGTTCTTTCTTGGTATATTTTGAAAGTTCCCCCGAAGACCGTTTCGCTTCCAGATCCTCTAACCGCGCAATTCTTTTTTTCATTTCATCGAAGTTTGTAAGCGTGCCGCCGACCCAGCGATGCGTAACGTAGGGAACGCCCAGGGGAAGTATCTTCTCCTCCATTATACGGCGCGCCTCGGGTTTTGAACCCACAAAAAGGACGGTTCCGCCCTTTTTCAGCACGTCTTCCATAAAGACGAGCGCCTTCTCAAGAGCGTCCGCGGTCTTTCGCACGTCAAAAATATCCACATTATTCTTGCGTCCGAGGAGAAAAGGCTCCGTGGACGGATGCCTGCGGGTCCTCGAATAACCGTAGTGGGCTCCGACACTCCGAAAATCGGAAATTATGGCATCTTCCGCCTTGTCTATCGTCTCATTCATAATAGAAGATACTGTAACAAAAACCAGTTCCCTATGCAATAGGTCGTGGATGCCGTCTGTCAAAACAGCCAAAAACTTTATGCGGCCGTTTTTCGCAGGCGCAAAAAAACCACTGTTTTCAGTGGATTTTTTTCTCTTCCGGTTTATAGTCTTCCCGTTGGGGAGACCCAAGCCACCGTGCTCGGCGAGACCAAAACGGTCCCCCGAACAAAGAATAAAGTGAGCCTCTCCATGTTTTGAACCACTCATCCCAATCCTTTTCATAACGGGCGCGCGCAATTCGTTCCGGCTCACCGGCTTTCCACCGCCCGCGAAGTTCCTGGATAGTAATGCCGCAATGCGCGACAAGCGCAGCATGACATATATTGCACCCAGCCACATGGCTCGTAACATCGTCCGGCGCTCCATTATCAAGCGATCCGGCAGGCGGAAGCCATGCGGTAAAAAAATACATGCATTCGTCTCCCCACTCATTTCCCATTCCCATAATCAAATTACTCCAAAAAAAATCCTCCGCGCATACTATATATAAATATCGTTTTTGTAAAGACCGACCTTCCGCAAATCGTGCAACACAAAAAAACCAAACAATTCTCTGGAACATGCCGTGCTATGCATCTTCGGACATCGGATGTCCAAAGATGCAGACCTTACGTTTCCGTAAGCTCTTTTTCTCCCGCTTTGGCGTGCATCCCTTCCGGCGGAAAAGAGACGAAAAAGCGCGTGCCCTTGCCTTCCTCCGACTCAAAGGAAATTGTGCCGCCGGAATGGTCGAGAATCGCTTTGACGATATAGAGTCCAAGCCCCGTCCCTTCCATATGATTCCTTACATTATCGGCGCGGAAAAGTTTGCTGAATATCTTTGATTGCTGTTCCATCGGTATGCCGAATCCCGTATCGTATACGGTAATAGAGAATCCCTTTTCGTTTTTGCCCGCTTTTATGCCAACAACGCCCGAATCGGGAGTATACTTCACGGCATTGGAGAGAAGGTTCTGGATAATAATGCGGAGGAGCTTCTCGTCCGCGATCATCGAAAGCCCGCCTTCGGCGAGATCGCGTTCAATAGAAAGCTTCTTTTCGCCTATCGTATGTTCCAGCTCCTTGAAGACGCTCTCTATGACCACAATGACATCCGTTTCCTTCGGCTCGACGGTAAAGATTCCCAGGTCAATCCGAGAAACATTCAAAAGCGCGTTAACGAGATCTATCATATGCCGGTCGCTTTCATAAATTTGATTCACATACTTCTTCTGATCATCGTTCAACGCGCCTCGATACTGCGACATAAGCATCTCCGTGTGCCAACGAATTGCCGAAAGAGGCGTCCGAAGCTGATGAGACGCGAGAGATACAAACTCGTCTTTTGCCCGTTCAATCTGCTTCCGTTCCGTCACGTCGCTCTCAACGCCGACAAAAAAAAGCGTTTGGCCTTTTTCCATAACCGGGAATACTTGTATTTCAGCCTCGTACTCCGTCCCGTTCTTGCGTTTCCGCATGATATCGTCGCTTCTAAACGAAAGCCCCGACTCAAGCTTGCGCTCCATATCCAAAGAAACTTCTTTCGGCGTTTTTTCGCTTTCGACAATCGACACGGAACCGCCCTGCACCTCCTCGAACGAATATCCGTTCATCCGCTCCCACGATGCGTTCACATACATAATCTTCAATGCGGGGTCCGCGATGAAAACTCCGTTTGAAGCCGAGTCAACGGCCAGTTTGAATTTGCGGACGTTTCGAGCTTCGAGTTCAATCGCGTTTTTTGCTTGTTCAAGCTCAAGCGTCCGGTTTTGGAGAACATCTTCAACGCGCTTCTGATTTGTGATATCCATGGAAAGCCCGACAAGCCGCTTGGGTTTGCCGCCTTCATCAAATATCGCCTGCCCGCGATCGGAAAACCATATATATTCTCCGTTTTTTCTCCGAATACGATACTCGTTCACATAATGGGGCTCTTTCCCCGAAAGGTATGCTTCCACCTCCAGCGTAAAGCCGCCTCTGTCCTCGGGATGAATTATCCCGCCCCAAAACTCAAGTCCGCGGCTCGCTTCTTCCTCGCTATAGCCGAGCATGCCGAACCAATGGCCGGAAAAAAAAATAGTGTCATCGGTCAGATCCCATTCCCAAAGCCCTTGCCGCGCGCCGTCCACCGCTTCGCGATAGAGACCCTGATCAACATGCGGACGGAAACGGTTCAACCTTTTGAGCCGCCTAATCCGCACGATATAGAGAATAATAAGAAATATGAGTATCGCCGTAAGCGCAAGCACGGCGATCGAAAGCACGGATGGAGACACGTAATCCGTAAGCGACAGCGCGGCAGAGTCGCTCCCCGAAAAATTTTTGCGGCCCGAAAGATCAAAATCCATATTATTAGTGTACTATAAAATTCAAGAACGACATCTGTGCATTATTCACCTTCGATAACCACCTCGGATGTCTCTTGTGCGCGCGGCGCGGCTTCCGAGATCGGTATTTTCTTCCGCGCCATACGCTCTTCCGCGATTTCAGCATGCAGTTCTTTAATTCTATCTTCAATTTCCTCAATCCTTTCAAAATATGCTCCCACTGGAACGCCCGTTTTTTCCCCGACAATTCCTATTGAAATGCGCAGACGGTTAAGTCCGGCCGCATAGGGCCGCAAGCTCGGACCGTTCCATTTTGTTTCCCGTTCTCCAAAAAAAGAATTTCTGAATCGCTCTATGGCCGGGTCGGCCTGGGATACAAGAAACTCGTTCGCCTGATCGGGGGTTTCGATGTTCTCGACAAGAATATCGAGCTTTATCCTATCTCCCACCGGCTCGAAAATATTAATCTCGGGAACGACGGACGGGGGAACATCTTTTTGTATTGTTCTCATGGAACCGTCCGCGCTTTCGGAGGCGAAATAATCGGCGGCAAGCCAACCGGCTCCGGCAAATCCCGCGCGAAGAAGCGCCGCGCGCCGCGCATGCGCCATAACTTCGCGCCGCCGCGGGGCTTCGATCCGCGCGCCGTGAATCTCAAGCGCTCGGTCCAGATTATTTTTTATCTCTCCCGTATTATATTCGCGGAGAATCGCCCGCGCGTGTCCGAGCTCTTCAAAAAAATCAAGCGTGTTCACGATGCGAAAATCTTTGCGAGTATTATCATGCGTTATTCCGCCATCTGTATTCCGCTTTGCAACCGTCACATAATCTATAAGCCCCCGCCGTTCTTTCTCTCCTGCAAGTTCGGCGGTTTCGGCATATTTTTTCATCAACATCTCTCTCTGGTTGTTGTGTTCATCGCCATCGGAAAGTTCTTCGATCTCGGCGCGAAACCGCGCAAGACGCTTGGCCAAAAACGACGCGCTCGTGAATTCTCTTATCGTCCTTTCTTTTTTCACCCCATCTTTCGTTTCATATTGAATGCTCTCTCGCGCATCTTCCCCCGCCCGGCCGCGCTCTTTCCGCGCCTCAACTGCCTTCTCCGCCGTGCCTTCGCCGATTTTGTATCCCGCATAACCCGCGGCAAAAGGGGCGAACACACCGGCTGTCCCCGCGGCAACGAGCCGCGAAAGCGCGCCGTATGCAAAAAACGCCTCCCGCGATCGAAGTATTTCGCGCCCCGCGCGTTTCCATATCTTCTCATTCTTTATGTTTTGAAGCTCTTTTTCTGCCTCCGGATGCGTATTGAAATGCCTCATGAGGGCTATTCTCTCATCAATAGAGATTATCTTCTGCGCCACCTCTTCTGCGCCGAAATGGTTTTCGAATTCAGCAAGGATAGCCGCACGCTCTTTTGCATACGCCCGTTCAACCTGCCATTTTTTGAGCTTCTCGGCAAAACGCAATTTCGTCCCCAAAAATCCCCATTCCCGCGGAATTTTTGAAAGCTTCTCGGCCGCACCGTTGAACGCGGCAAGACGCTTGCGCGAGAGCCCTTCGACATCGCCCTGCGAAAGAAAATCCACACTCAACGATCCGTTCTTGTAATGCGCCTCGGGTGCGCTCTCGGCAAGCGGGACAAGGCTCTGCAGAAGCCCTTTGAATTCTTCCTTGTTCTCGGGACTAAGTTTTGACGCATATTCCTCTTTTTCGAGTTCTTGAAAACGAACCATGCGGTCTCTTACGCGCTTTGGACCAAAAGACTTAATCGCGCGAACAAGCATGTTGGACATCCGATCCCGCGCGAATAGTTCGCGATTCTCTTTTTCTTTCTCCGCACCGGCTTCCGTCTTAATATCCCGCACAACGAGGGAAGCGAGATTTTGGAACAAAAGCACCTGCTTCCCTTCGCTCAAAGCGCCGAATCCCGGAATGGAGAGAAGGTCTTCGCGAGAAAGGCGAAATGCCTCGTTGAATTTGGCAGATGCGACTCCCCGGATTTCATTCTTCTCCGGCTCTGGATCATTTTCCAGTTCGATTCCTGCATCACCCGGCGCCCCGGTCGGCAGATCCTCCGGCGGCGTTTGATCTATCCTTCGATTCCCGCGCCGCTCCTGCTCTTTTATCCGAAGTCTGCGGACAAAATCCCTTAAATTTTGGTTTTTGATCGCCTCAATATCATCAAAATCGGCGCTAAGCATATTTTTTATATACTGCGCCATAGCACGAAACCGTTCGTTCTCTATTTCGTCAATTTCTTCCTGGGTTATATTGAGTATACTGTCCACCAAGTCTTCGTTGCCGAGTATTTCGTCAAACAGTATGCTTTCAAAAACGTTCTCTGCGTCCGGCGTTTTTTCTTTTCCCTCGATATCTTCGATATCTTCACTCAAGAACGGACTTTTGTTCGCGTTTCCTGAAGAAACGTCTTCCCACGCCGCGCGCATAGCCGCGGCCTCGTCAATATAAGAAGCTGCTTCTTCGGGTGATTTCGGCATGGCAAATAATAGTTATTACTGTTGTGGCGGGGACGGGGGTGTAGCAGAGGGCGGCACGGGAGGAATAGGGGGAAGCGGTGGAAGAGAAGGAGGATTGCTTTGCGCAGGCGAGGCGGACGGTTGTGGGACGGCCATTTGTGGACGTGGAGGAGTGAGTGGGGGCGAAGGCGGAGGGGCCGATACAGGCGCAGAGGGCGGCATTGTTTTTGCTTTCATTTCTTCGTAGCGTCTCAAAATGCTTTCTTCAATAATCGCACGGTCGACACCATACTTAAGATATGACATTTTTTTGATCTCGGCTATGCGTTCTGCGGTTCCGGGCGAATCGGGAGGATCAACGAGAACGTTAAAGGGCTTCACCGGCTGACCGTCCATGAGCATGCTTATATATGCATTTCTGTTCTCAATCTTCATGATATCGGACGCATTAAAAATCGGCGCGAAACGGCTCTCGAGGTATGTCGCGTCATCGGAGCTTACCCGAAACACCGCCATGGAGCCAACGTTTCCGAATACCGCATCGCGAATGGATTCTTCAAGCTGGGCGATGTACTGGTGCGCAACGGTGAGTCCCAAGCGGTACTTCCGCGCTTCGGAGAGAATTGTGGCGATGGAATCCGTAGTCACATTCTGGAACTCGTCAATATAGAGAAAAAAGTCATGCCTTGTCTCTTTGGGCGAATCCACGCGCGAAAGCGCAGCCATGAGAATTTTCCCCACAATAATAAGTCCCAAAAGGTTTGCGTTAATGTCGCCCAAACGCCCCTTGGAGAGATTGACGAGAAGGACTTTTTTCTCGTCCATGATTTTGCGGAAATTAAATACGCTTTTCGGCTGGGATACGATCGGGCGCATGATTTCATTCGTGAGAAAAACGTCGAATTTGCTTGTGATATACGGTACGATATTGGCAAGCGACGCTTCCCCGCCCGCCTTTCCCGCAACTTCGCGCCAAAACTGAATGACCACCGGATTCTTGCATGCGCGAAGCCGAGCCTCGCGATATGCGGCGTTTGCGAGCACGCGCGAAACTTCAAGGAGTGTCGCGCCCTCGTTGGGATCGTCAATCGCGAGTAAGACCGCGTTTCTGAAATATTGCTCAAACATGGGTCCTCCCGCGACTTTCATATCAAAAAGTTTGTTGAAGATGGACATCATCTCGTTTGCGACAAACGTCTTCTGCTCGGGGTAGTTGGAATCATATTCAAGCATGTTGAGAGCCATCGGACGCGCCGTATAACTTGGATCAAAATAGATGACATCGTCAAGACGCGAGTTCGGGACGGTGGAAAGAACGTCGTCGAGGTCTTCGCCGTGCGGATCAATCATGCACACCCCCTCGCCATTCGCAATATCCTGGCGCACCATGTTCTTGAGCATCGTGGATTTTCCCGTTCCAGTCTGACCGATAACATAGAAATGCCGCATGCGGTCTTCGCGCTTCATCCGTATCGGGGTTTTCTTCCCTTGATATTCGTTCGTGCCGAGCGAAACACTCGCATCAAGAGTACCCGCATCAGTCGGAACTCCGCTTGCAACGGGCGCAGGAGCTTTTTTCGCAACCGATTGCTTAACCTGCGGAACATTCGTCCCTTCCGCAAGGAAATGAAAAATGCTCGCAAGTTCTTTTGTGTTGAGAGGTACGATATTCCCCCTGCTAAACGTCCGGTACACGAAATCTTTGACAAATGCACGGAGTTTGCTTACTTGTATTTCGGTAAATACAATCGTGTTTGAACCGGCACGCTCAAACTGGTTGAACGCCGCCTCAAGGTCGCGGAGAATGAGTCCTGCGCGGCCGTGATCCGGCGCCGATGCGACAAGGCGAATGTTGGTTTCAAGAATCGGCCCTCCCATTTTGTCAGAGATAAGCTCCACCGCGTTCGTCTCCGTTTCGAGATATTGCACCTCCTCTTTCGGTTTAATGCCAAACACGACTTTTTTAAGCCCGACCGCAAGCTCTCCGGCCAGCGTGTCGGGAAGTTTTGCCGCTTCGGAAACGAGGACTCCCCGCTGGATCTCCGCAAGCGCGCGGCGATATTTGTCCAAATAAAAAGTGCCCGCCGGTGAAATGATAAGCTGAAGCGCCGCGCCCTCGTTGTCCCACGCGATGCGGGAAAAGGCGTTCAGTATCACCGCAAAAGGGTCCTGTTTGAATTCTTCGTGCGTCTTAATCGGATAGAACTGATAACGGGCGAGGCGGCCGTATGAACCCGCTTCCGCGCCGTTCGCGTTAAAAATGTTGTAATCCTCCTTTGATTCCGTGACGATAACATCGGGAAAAAGCGCGTGAATCTGCTTCTCAAAAAGCGCCGCATGCGTCTCGGGAACTGCGGCATAAAAGGCAATTTCATCGCTGAACGTAGAAACCGCGGCTTCAAGGGCAAAGTACGCCTTGCCGCTCTCCCGAAGTCGCGTATTTTCGGCAATGCTCAAAAGCCCCGCATAGAGCTGTTCCATGGTTGAGGCGAGTTCGGTAAATTGAGATTTTTCATCAGAAACGGCGTGGAGATTCGGGAGTGTAAGTTCATAGAGACGCATCTCGAGAGATTTGAATACGCTCTCCTCACGAGCCATCCCAGGAATGGCAAGGTATTTTTTGAGATATTGCACAAGTACCCGATGGAGATCATCCTCGAGGTGCGCGTTGCCGTACCGCGCAACCGCATTGAACGTATTTTTTACCCCCTCCGCCGTGAGAATATCGAGAAGCGTATCCATGTCGTTATCGTGCGCTTCCGGCTTGAGTCCGAATTCAAGAAGCCGCTCATGGGACGGCTCTTTTGCTTTGAATTCCGGTGCAAGAACACGCTCGGGCGGCGCGGCGCGGTACTCCGCGACCTTTTCTGACGCGATATCTTCAGTCGGCCTTCGCTCTCCGCGCTCGAGAGACACATGTTTATGCTCAATAATCTTGCTTTTGAGATAAGCAATTTCTTCCTCCGGCGTATTAAACTTCGGCCACTCGGAGCCGGTCTGCGATTCATCTCCTTCCATTACTTATCATTATACACCGCATAGTGGTCGGTTTCAAAAAAAGCCCAGGTTGTTTAAACAAGGGCTTGGCATATTTTAATGTTTTCCTTTAAAAAAATGTTCGGACAGCTGGAATCGCAAGAACTCCAACTCCGGCGTGGAGGATAAAGCAATTGACCGGATAAACAAGATCACGGTAACGACCTTGCCATCTTACCAAAACGACGGCTGTGCCAAGGGCGAAGGCAAAAGCCCAGAGAAACCACGGGATCGGCGCTTCCACGGCGGAACCCGTCCAGACCCCCACATAAGTCGGAATGAATGAGACGATAATCGTCACCTGCATTATCATCTGCGCATAGGTTGCAGACCGATACATCCACCACTGAATGCCTGCCACAAGACATAGGCAAAGTGCGCCCCATTCAAACAAATTCATTGGTTCAAGCTTGCCTATAACAAGCGCCAAGACGAATGTCACAAAACATGCGACCGAACCCATGGTGGGCAGAATGCTCTTGATCCAGTCCTTGCTCATCATAAAATATGAAAAGCAGTTAAGGGCTGTGAGAAACGCCCAAACCGTCCGCGATGCCGTGTTCGGCTGTGATACGCCCACAATCATCTGCATGTTATAGATTACAAATGCTATAACATTCATACTACCGGCGGTAAGTCCCAAAAAAACATCAGTTTTCAATCATTTTCTCCCTATTCAGAAAATTAAAATTACTATAAATTATAATTTAAATTAAGTCAAGGTCAAAAACTTGACTCCGTAATCAAACCTGCGATAATAGAATCAATGAACACTGCGAGGCGCACTGTAAATATTTGGATGACGAGCTTTATTTTTTTCGTACGAAAAAACGTGCGGCGGTTTTAGTTTCAACACAGATTTTCATTCATCAAAAAACACCACTGCACGCGAAGCGGTGGCGTTTTTCTTTTAACGGTGTTCTTGAGAACCTTGACAATCTAAGGAGGAAAAATGGATTACGAAAAAAGTGCGGCAACAAGTTTATGCTCTCAAACATTCCAATTCGGGGAATCGTGGAGCATACAGTATGTTCCCTTGCACATCCGCATAAGCGATAAGGAACGGGAATATGTCGAACAAAAAACACAGGAAATTGTCTGCCGCGCGGTGGCGCTTTATCGCGCTGATTACGCGCCGAATCTTAATCTCTCGCTTTCGCGCTGGAACATTCCCTCCCCGCTCATACGCCTTGATATGGCCCCGGGAACGCGCGGCATCTACGAAGTGGAGTCAAATCCGGCCGGCATGGGCGTGCTCGAAACATTCGGATTGTCGCTCGCGCCTGCCATCGCCTTATCGCTCAAAGAGCTTGGCATAACCCGCATCGCGTTCGGCGTAGCCCCATCTCGAGCAACACAGCGGGAAGACCTTCGCATCTTTATGAAATCGCTCGAATATTCAGGCATCGAAACGGAAGAAATCGGGGACGTTTCATCAATACCGAATAACTTAAAATACCCGCTCTGGCTCCGCGCCGGCGAGGAAGATATGGACATCGTTCGTCCCTATATAGGCAGGTGCCTTCTTCTTCACCAACACGGCGGTGGGCATAAAGGATATCTCGTTGAAAAAAAATGCGGAAAGGGCGCGAAGTATCTTTCCGCATATATAAAAAACTCCGAGGTTCTTTTTGATTCCTTGTTTGAAGAATTCAAGGAAGGGTTCGTCCTCAAACCGAAAGGCGGCTGGGGCACAAGGTCCACTAATTTCTGGACGCCGAATTCCCTTTATCGGAAGGATTGCAAAACGCGCTCAAAGATGGAGAATCTGCTTCGGGACGCTTTTCTTTCGGACGAAGAATATATTATTCAACATTTTGCGCCTCCGGATGTATTCGCGGGGCGATACTGGATCTGGAGGCTCTATGCGGTATACGTGCCGAGCGAGAAACGATACCGCCTCCTTGGAGGCTTCCTCGCGGGACGAACGTCGCTCCGCATTCACGGAGCCGGAGACACGTTAAACGGCCTCGTGTACGTTTAAAAATTTTTGGCAGACGCTTCATTGTCTGCCTTTTTTTGTATATCATGAGTACGTTATGAAGACATCTCTCATGATTCACGGCGGAGCGGGAACGGTTGAGAGTTCCGCGGAGTATAAAAAAGGTCTCGACGCCGTTCTTGCGCTTGGCAAGTCTCTTTTGGAAAACGGCGTCTCGGCCCTTGATGCGGTTGTCGCATGCGTCTCACTGCTTGAAGATAACCCTTTGTTTAATGCTGGGAAAGGATCCGTCTTGAATGCGGAAGGTCGCGTTGAAATGGATGCCGCTGTCATGGATGGCAACAACCTCAAAGCGGGTGCAGTGGCCGGTATTTCGGGAATCAAAAATCCGGTTCAGCTCGCCCGACTCGTCATGGATAAAACTCCGCATGTCTTGCTTGTGAGCGACGGCGCTACGACTTTTGCGCGAAGGGAGAAAGTCGCCTTTGAATCGCCGGAGTATTTTTTAACTACCGCGCGCATGGAACAGCTTGCCAAAGCAAAAAAGACCGGCGTAACCGCACTTGACCATTCCATGCAGGAAGGGCAAAAAATGGGAACTGTGGGCGCGGTCGCGCGGGACAGGAATGGAAACCTTGCCGCCGCGACATCAACAGGAGGACTGGTCAACAAAAAATTCGGCCGCATCGGCGACACGCCGATTATCGGCGCCGGAACATATGCCGACAACGAAACCTGCGCCATATCCGCGACGGGGATCGGCGAAGAGTTGCTTCGCGTAGTAATCGGAAAAACGGTTGCTGACATTATTTTCTACAGAGGAGTGGATGCGGCAGGGGCGGCAAAACAGGCGGTTGAAATCCTTGTTCAGAAAGTAAATGGTCGCGGAGGAATTATAGTTATTGATAAAAACGGCGCCATTGGCTTCGCGCACTCAACTCCGATACTCCTCGCCGCCGGCTACTCGCCCGAACGAGATGACTTTTTTACGTTTTGAAACAAAAAACCGCCCTTTTATAGAACGGCTACCGCCGGACCCGCAAGCCCGAAAATGGAATACGGGTATCCCAAACAAAAATCCGGGAGGCGAATAGTCGGCAACCCGGATAAAAAAGTTACTCCCACTCAATCGTTGCGGGAGGTTTTTCAGTTATGTCGTATACAACGCGGCTGACTTCCGGAACTTCACGAATGATGCGGTTCCCAATATTTACAAGATCTGAAAAGTGAAACTCGTGCGGGCGCGCGGTCATAAAATCATCCGTAACAACCGCCCGAAGCGCAATGACGGGACCGTATGCGCGTCCGTCTCCTTGAACACCAACCGCTTTAATGGGGAGAAATACAGCGAATGCCTGCGCGATACGATCATACTCGCCGGTCTTCTTCAGCTCCTCAATAAAAATGGCGTCCGCCTCGCGAAGAATAGCTGTATTTTCTTTCGTAATTTCACCGATTACCCTGACACCAAGCCCAGGACCCGGAAAAGGATGCCGCCAAAGAAAATCATGCGGGATCCCAAGCTCTTCGCCCACACGGCGAACCTCGTCCTTGTAGAGCTCTCTAATCGGTTCAAGAAGCGCAAGGCCAAAATTTTCGGGAAGTTTTTCCGCGTTATGGTGAGACTTGATGGTCTCCGCGTGTTTGCTCGCGCGCCCCGACTCAATCCAATCCGGATAGATCGTCCCTTGCGCAAAGAAACGGATGCTATACGAATACAGCCGTTCAAGCGCGAACATTGAAAAAACATCATAAAATGCCCTGCCGATAGTTTTCCGCTTCTTTTCCGGATCGGTTATTCCGGCGAGACGGCTCAAGAATAAGTCCTCCGCGGGAATCGCATAGAAATTTTTGACGCCGAGCTCCTTGAATATTCGCGTCACATGTTCTGTATCGCCTTTCCGGAGCAGGCCGTTGTCAACGGTAATGGCGTGAAGCCGGTCGCCGATGGCTCGGTGAAGCAGTACCGCGGTCACAAAAGAATCGACGCCTCCTGAAACAGCGCAGAGCACTTCCCCGTCGCCCACAGTCTCTTTTATTTTGGCGATAAGCTCGTCCGCAATTGATCCGGCAGTCCAGCTCTCATCCGCGCCGCATATCATTTTCACAAAATTTGCGAGCATCACGCGCCCAGAATGTGTGTGGCTGACTTCGGGATGAAATTGAACGGCGTATATATTTCTTTGCGCGTCCGCGAAAGCCGCATTGGCACAATTGCCCGTCCATGCAATGGCCTTGAACCCATGGGGAAGTTTCGCCACTTCATCTTCATGCGAGAACCATGCTGTAATCGGACTCGCCATAAATTCAAAAAACGGAGCATTTTTGAAATAGAGATTCTCTCCGCCAAATTCTTTTTTCTTCGCCGGAGCGACAATCCCGCCAAACATTTTCCCTATTACTTGCGCGCCATAGCAAATACCGAGGATCGGCACACCAAGCCCAAAAATTCCATGGTCGGGAAGCGGCGCGTCTTTATCATTCACCGATTTCGGTCCGCCGGTCAGGATGATGCCGGAAGGCGCGTGAAGCGCAAGCTCATCCGCCGGAATATCAAACGGAAAAATTTCGGTTTTTACATTACAATCTTCGCGTATCCTCCGCGCAATCAAATGCGCATACTGGCCGCCAAAATCAATCACCGCGATCATATCTCTCTTCATTTCAACATTTCCTCCAGATATTGGTTAAACGCCCGAACTTTTTTAAAATGATGCGCGACGCCGCCTTTCGCGGTAAAGAGCGTGCATACCTCGGACGAATCGTCTATCAAAAGCGTACTCGAAAAGTCCTTCTCGTCAAGCATGAGAACCGCGCGGTCAAAGAGCTCGCCGTTTCGATCACACTTCAAAATGCCGTGGTCCGCAGAGTTCACTATCGGATGAAAAATGGGGCGAAGCCCAGCCGCATATATCGTGATATCCGAAAAAACGTCCATATTGTCGGTAATGATGCCGATCTTTATTCCTCGGCCATGAAACCGCGCCGCAATTTTCATCATTTCCGGCTCTATTCGCATCCTCCTCGCGCTGTCAAAGAGCGACCACTGGAGCGCCTCAAACGGGATATCGGCGTGCGATGTAATATAGTGATTTATGTCCGCCGATATCTTTCGTCCGCGCATCCAGTCATGGAGAAGCTCTACGCCGTCTTCACCAAAAATATACTCCTCTATCCACTCATATATATCAGGCCGAAACTGCTTGACCGTTCTTTCATAAAACCGCTCGCGGCAAAGCGTCCCGT
>JAKEFN010000044.1 GCA_022616085.1 bacterium | reverse complement strand
TTTTTTACAAAAAATGCCGCTCTTGTGCGGCTATGTTATAGTGTTGAATAATGGAGACGCAAAAAATTACTATTTTTAGCGATGGGTCGTCTTTGGGGAATCCGGGACCCGGGGGATGGGGCGCCATTATTGCTTTTGGAAAAGAGCGCGTCGTTGAACTCGGCGGCAGGGAACCGCATACGACAAATAATAGAATGGAGCTCACGGCAATCAGAGATGCGCTTTCTTTTATAACAAATGACCCGGGGGATACGGACATACACACTGATTCGGCATATACGATAAACGGCATCACAAAGTGGCATTTCGGCTGGGAAAAATCGGGTTGGGTGACAAAAGAGAAGACGGAAGTTCTTAACCGCGATCTTTGGGAAGAAATTATTCGTTTTAAAAAAGCGCGCGAGAAAAAGTATAAAGTTATATGGAACCATGTCGGCGGTCATGTCGGCGTCGCGGGGAATGAACGCACAGACGAAATCGCAACGTCTTTCGCGAGGGGCGAATCCCCGAATTTGTTTCGGGGGCTTTTTGTTGATTATCCCTATCGTATATACGATACGAGGGAAGACGAGACGAAAAGAACAGCGAGGAGAACAAGCAAGACCCATTCGCGCGCACAAGCGTATTCATATGTGAGCATGGTTTCCGGTAAGATCGTAATCCATAAAACGTGGGCCGAGTGCGAGAAGCGCGTGAAGGGAACCGCTCTCGCAAAATTCAAAAAGGCGCTTTCGAAAGAAGACGAGGAGAGAATTATCGCCTCATGGCAAGGGTAGAGGCGGGTGTTTGACACGTTACTCCGAAAGCGTATCTTGGAAAGAAATGGTCTTTTCGGGTTTTATCCGATGGAAAATCCAAAAAATCGCCTGAAATTCATCTCTTCAAAATATTTGAAAACCAAGAAAGAAGTTCCGCGCGGCGTCATCATCATGACGCACGGGCTTCGCGTCTATGGCATGGTGTATCGCGATTTCATAGAGGCCCTTCTTTTGGCAGGATATGATGTCGTCATTTGGAATCTCCCCGGACACGGCGGCATGCGGAACGAGCCGATTGTCGTTATTGATTACAAGCTATACGCGCGCGCGTGGGTGGCGGTATTTAATCGCTATTACGAGCGAATTCCGTCCGCCATGCCTATTGGTGTTATTGGGTGGAGCGTGGGAGCGTCCGCGGCCGTGTTCGGTGTCGCGTATTTGGCGGAAAAATATCCGCATATATTCGAGCGGATTTCGTGCATGGTCGGCATCGGGGCGGCGTTTCGAGTCGCACACCGGTACAATGTCGGGTGCGCGCTCGCTTTTTTGGGACCCTTTCTCGCACCTCTCTTACCCGCTTTTTTTGCGATGTGGAAATCTCTTGCAGGATACCTTATCGGCGGAGGATGCGAGCCGGAAAAGTGGCATCACGATGGAGATGTGCAGGCATACCTGCAAGGGAGAAGTGCGTTTATCAACACCGCGCCTAGAGCATGTTCAAAAACTCTTGATTACTGCGAATTCATGTTGCGGGCTGCAAACGGCGGCTCGGAAAGACTCAAAATATCAACAATATTCTTCGCTTTCC
>JAKEFN010000043.1 GCA_022616085.1 bacterium | reverse complement strand
CAAAAAAAACAATCGTTTTTGAAAAAGGTCTCATGATACTTCCAACAGTAGCACAAATCTTCCCGGAAGAATAACGCCTTGTATTTTCTTGCATTTTCTTCAAAAGTTGGTAATATATACAATAATCGAAACAAATTTGTGTTAAAAGAAACAAATAATATAAATAGCCAGATAAGAGCGCCGGAGGTGCGCGTGATTGACCAAAACGGCGAAAATGCGGGCATACTTCCGACACATGAAGCGCTCAGGCGGGCAAAGGAAGCCGGCCTCGATCTCATAGAAATTTCGCCCAATGCCGTTCCCCCTGTTGCCAAAATAATGGATTATGGTAAGTTTCAGTATGAGCTTTCAAAGAAACAGAAGGAGGCTCGGACCAAACAGCACATCACAGAGACGAAGACTATCCAGGTAAAAATAGGCACCGGCGACCACGATCTCGAACTCAAAGCAAAAAATGCCACAAACTGGCTTAAAGAGGGACATCGAGTCAAGGTTGATCTTTACCTTCGCGGGAGGGCGAAATACCTTGATAAAAAATTCCTTGACGAACGGATCGCGCGAGTGCTTGATAAGATTGGGGTGCTTTATACGGTCGCGGAAGGTCCGATGAAAAGCCCGAAAGGGTTGACGCTTATCATAGAGAAAACAAAATAACTGCAATTAAAATATGAAAACAAACAAATCATTTACCAAAAGAATACGGGTAACAAAAAAAGGGAAACTCCTGGCGCGAAGGGGTGGAGGGAATCACTTTAATGCCAAAGAACGGCGCGTAAACCAGCTCGAAAGACGGCATCCGGAGCGCCTTTCTTTTTCAGGGAAAACAAAAAGCAGATTTTTGCCGTCTTCATAATATTGAAACTTCCATCACTTTTTAAAATTTAAACTACCATGACCAGGATCAAACGAGGTGTCACATCAATAAAGCGGCGGCGAAACGTCCTTAAAAAAACAAAGGGGTATCGCTTTGGCAGAAGCACGAAAGAACGCAAGGCAAAAGAAGCTGTGCTTCACGCGGGCATGCACGCCTTTAACGATCGGCGTGAAAAAAAGGGTGTTTTTCGAGGACTTTGGCAGGTTCGTATGAATGCCGCACTTCGCCCGCTCGGAATTAGCTACAGCGCTTTTATGGGCAAAGCAAAAAAGAAAAATATGGACATCAACCGCAAGGTTCTCTCCGAACTTGCTCTCAAAAAGCCCGATGTGTTCAAACGCGTGGTGGAATATACATTAGGATAAATTTTCCCGGGGTCTACCCCGATGGCTCTGTTTCAAAGCGTTCGCGAACCATCATCGCCGTCGTAGGAGACGCGCGCGGCGTCCGGATTTTCGTAAAATCGCATATATTTCTTCTTATCTTTACGCACAAGATCAATCACTTTTTTGACAAGCTCTTTAGGATCGCTCCCGAATACAATTTTGTCGTTCGACCGATGCGCACGCTCCAAAATAAGCTTGAGTGTCTCATCTGTCTCCCATTCTCCCTCAAGAACGCCGATCGGCTTATTATCCTCAAAAGCGACGGTAAACTCGTTAATCGTGCCGATCCTGCCGCATCCCACAAAGACAGCGTCCGAGCTTCGGGTAAGCAGGAGATTCCGTCCTGAATAGCCGAATCCTGTGTAGATAATAAGGTCGAGATAATCCACCGGAAGCCCATATACTTCCGAATGCTCTTTTTCGGATCCTGCTGGAGAGAGGCCTATTGAGATGCCCCCTTCTTCTTTCGCGCCCATCGCGGACCAGAGCGGAAACCCTGTGGTCGCACCGGTTACCAAAACCGCCCCCTGACGGACAATCTCGCGACCAATCTCTTTTGCTTTTTCGAGCGCGCCAATGCCGCATACGCCCGTTTCGGCAGCGCCGGAAACGCACAATTTAAGTTTTTGGTGTTCGTGTTTCCCCATTTTTTAATTTTATCATATTATCTTCAATTTCCACTTCCACTTTTTTCATTATTATATCAAAGATCCAATTCCACCGTCTCACCCCTCTTCGGCGCCCGCGCGTCAACACCGAGATAGTCGCGAAGTTTCTGCACAAGAAAAAGAGACGCTTTCGGTTCGCCCATCACCACATAAACGCGCTTCACTGTATCCGCCGTATCCGAGACGAATTGAAAGAGCCCATCGGAATCTCGATGCGCCGAATATCCAGACAGGTCGATGACATTCGCCCTTACCACCACATCCTCACCCATAATGCGCACCTTCTTCGCCCCGTCCAAAAGCTCCCGTCCAAGCGTACCAGCCGCCTGGTATCCGACAATCAAAAGGGAGCTCTTGGGATCAGGAAGATGGCGCTGTTCGTGACGAACAATACGACCGCCATTGCTCATTCCTGAACCCGCGATGATGACCTTTGGATTGGGCGTCTCCGCTATTTTCTCCGATTCATGGTGATGGAACGTGAATACAAGATTAGGAAATTTAAAAATGTCGTCCCCGGATTTTATAATGTAGCGCGCCTCTTTATTGAAATATGCACCGCTTTTTTTATAGACATCCGTCACCTTGATAGCAAGCGGGGAGTCGACAAAAATAGGCACCGGCGGGATGCGGCCGTGGCTTACAAGGTCGTTTATTTCGAACAAAAGCTCTTGCGTCCGCTCCACGGAAAACGCCGGCACCAGAAGGGCGCCTCCTTTTTTCACGCTATTTTCAATCACATCTTCGAGTTCTTCCTTCCGCCCCTCCTTTGAGGGGTGCTTGCGGTCGCCGTATACGCTTTCCAGAATAAGATAATTCGCATCAGTCACCTTTTCAGTGTCTTTGAGAAGCGGCGCAGGAGAGTTTCCCAAATCCCCGCTAAAAACTATTTTTGCGCCGTCTATCAAAAATTCAACCATGGACGAGCCGAGAATATGACCCGCATCCCGAAGGACAAAAGAAATGCCATTTTTAAAAGAAATAGACTCATGATACGCTATTCCTTTCCATATTTTTTGCGTGTTTTTGATATCGTCCGGATTATAAATGGGTTCTCGCCTGCATTCATGGGCCTCTTTGGTAAGCACCCGTATGCTGTCCTCAAGCATTATGAGGCCAATCTCCTTCGTCGGATGCGTTGAATAAATAGTGCCGGCAAAACCGGCACGAACAAACGAGGGAAGACGCCCTGTATGATCGAGGTGCGCGTGCGTAATGATAACCGCATCGATTTCTTCCGGCCGGTATGGAAATGTCTGCCAATTCTCATCGTCGCAAATTCGAGACCCCTGCTTCAACCCGCAGTCTATCAAGATGCGAATAGCCTGTTCTCCTTCACCTGTTTCCAGGAGAAAATTCGATCCCGTCGGGGTGTCTATCCCGCCGTAAAACGTTATTCGCACTTTCTTTTTATGGTTTTTGTTCATGGGGCTTCATTATTCGTAAAAAATAGAAAGAACCGACAGAAGCGCCGAGAAGGTCGCATACCATATCGCTTGCGGCATCTCGCGGGTCGTATTCTCGAAGGGATATAAGCGAATCAACACTAAACTCGAATATTTCCCACAACAGCCCGATTATCAAAGTAACAACAATCGCAATCGCCCATACGTCGCGGGTGTTTACAGATACGTCTTCTTTCCTCCGCGGAGAGAAAAAATAAAACCACAAAGAAAAAAGAGAAAGCCAAAGCCCTCCGAGAAAATGCATCACCATATCAAGCCAAAAATACGTCCAATACCAGTAATACACAAAAGCAAGCATGTGCACAATCGCAATTATGTATAAAAGAATAACTATTATGAACGGAAGAATACGTCTCTGCATGCGCATATTATACTATGCTGTCTGGAGGAGAGCGACTGCGTGTTCAAAATCTGCCGGAGGGGGCGCTTCAATGCGAAGAATGGCGCCGTTCTGATTTTTTATCGTGATTGCGTATGCATGGAGCGCGTGGCGGGCAAACCCAAGCGCGCACGGTCTCTTCGGCGCGTAGAGCTTGTCGCACACAATCGGGTGGTTTATTGATTTCATGTGCACTCGAATTTGATGCGTGCGACCCGTCTCCGGACGGACTTCAAGATGTGTGAATTCCTTATTGCTAAAAATGGGTTCGTAACGCGTCCGCGCGTCTCGAAGCACGCCGCGCGCCTCTTCATCGACCGCGAACCGCCTGAAGTCCCGCGCGCTCCGCCCTATTGCGCGATGAGCGATGCCGCCCTCTTTAATCCTTCCCCATACAATCGCGTGGTATATTTTAGAAACTTCCCTTTTTTTAAAAGCCTCTTTCAAGAAAAAAAAGGTGTCATCTGTTTTTGCGACAACAATCACACCTGATGTCCCGCGGTCAAGCCGATGAACTATCCCCGGACGAACAATACGCTTTCCTGGTATCTCAAGGGGTTCGCCGATTGCTTCAAGAGCCGGATAATGTTCAAGAATCCAATCGGAAAGCGTTTCTTCGTTTGAGCGCCCGTCGCCATGGACCATAAGCCCCGCCGGCTTGTTGAGCGCAAGGATAAATTCGTCTTCGTAGATGACCGAGACATCCGGCATGGCTAGGGCTGATCAGAGTAAAATTTGATTTCAAATGCGTTAAATTCGCCGGTCGCCTCGCTCCATGCGCTTTCGACAGCCGCTATTTTCGAAAATACCGGCCCCCTTTTTAGGTCTTCCAAAAAAATCTCGAGGTTCGGCTCGTCTCCTTCAGCAACAGCGGACACCGTTCCGTTTGTTTCATTTCTGACAAAACCGGTCAATCCAAGCTTCCGAGCTTTTCGACGCACAAAATCGCGAAACATCACTCCTTGCACGCGTCCAGAAACGACACAGGTGATGCGTTTTTTAGTAGAGTCCATTGTCTTCTGTTTCAGGCGCGCTTTTTTCTTCCGCTCCGCCCTCTTCTGGAAGCGCCGAAGCTTCCCCGCCAAGATCGTCTTCGGTTCCTGTCTCCATAGGTAAAGCTTCTGCGAGCGCCGCATCAATTACTTTAAGGAGTTCCTCGTAGCCTTGGGGAGTTTCAATGCGTTCTCCGTTCAAAAGAAGATATGGCGTATATGAGACGCCCGCGCGGGACCCCGCGGCAATGTCGGCGGTAATTGTTTCAGAAACCCCAGGCGACTTCATGTCTTCCCTAAATTTTCTCGGATCGAGGCCGATTTCAATAGCATACTTTGCGAACAATTCAGTCGGGTTGGACTCCGCAGACCATTCGTCTTGATGCTCAAAAAGCATATCGTGCATATCCCAAAATTTGTTCTGAAGCGCGGCCGCCTCTGCCGCTTCGGCCGCCGCGGTCGCGTTCTGGTGAACATTCGCGAGTGGAAAGTTTTTAAATACATATTTCACTTTGTCTCCGCGTTCTTCAATGAGGCGTGTCGTAAGAGGATGATACGCGCCGCACGCCGGACACTGGAAGTCGCCGAATTCTGTAAGAATGACTTTTGCATCGGGGGCGCCTCGTTCATGTCCGACAAGCACATCGTCGTCCACGGCCATCTTTACGGAGCCGTCTTTCGCTCCCCATATGATGCCCGCAACCGCGGCAATAACAACCACCACAAACACCGCCCAAAATATTTTTTCTTTTTTGTTCATAGAAATATATACAATTTAAAAAGTAATGATAACGCCGAATTTTTCTAATTATTGCACACAAAAGCCGTCTGTGCAACAAAAAATAACCTTCGTGTTGAAGGTTACTCTCCGTGAATAAGTTCAGAAATTGCGTTATTAAGCACGACCATTATACCCGCGATCTCTTTATGAACGTCAATACCGCTTGATTGCAACAACGTCGCTTATTATCTTAACCTCTCCCGCGAACTCTTTGCCGACAATCTCGGTTTCGCGCCCCTCAAAATCATTGTTCTTAAAAATGAACTCGGGGCGGAAAAACTCCGCCGCACGACCGAAGTCTTCTACGCTGTTCATGATGAACGCGAATGCAACAGGTTTCTGATTATCCACCATAAACACGCGCCGCGAATCGTAGATGACCGGCCGGCCGGGACCTTTTTTCTCGCGCACAAATTCGTCCGAGTCAACGCCGACCACCAAAATATCGCAGGAACGCCTGCAACGGGTAAAATAGAGCGTGTGGTGAAAGTGAATGAGGTCAAACGACCCTGAGGTAAGGCCGATTGTCCTGCCCTTTCCGCGCTCGCACGCGCAATATGTTCGGATAACACCGACTGCCGTTCGGTCATTCAGATCAAAAATCATTGACTTTCTCCTTCATACGAATACTGGTCTGTCATCTTGCACGTAACACTCTATAAAAAACGGGCCCGAAAAGGGCCCATAGAAAAAATCTTAAAGAGCTAAAATTATGACCCGAAGCCGCCAACCACTGTCTGGCTGAAGCTTGCAGCCCCTTGGCTTGCGCGCACAGCCGACTGGCTGAACATCTGCCATTTCGCACGAATTTCAGAATTTGTATTTTTTGGCGTAAGCACCCAATCCGGGAGTATACCCATACTTTCGGCTATCATCCGAAAATCCGTCTGCCCGTCGTCAATCCCCATGAACGCAATGATATGGTTTTCGGTTCGCAACATATCGTGCACAATTTGCTTTACGCTTGCGGGCGTCTGGTGCCTCGAATGGACATCGTCGCCATCGGTAATGATAAGCGTTATCGCACGACATGGAACGCCGCTATCCGAAAATTCCTGTACTTTCTTAATGACCGTCATAAGCAAAACGACAGTCTGATCATATAACGGCGTCCCCTGGTTGGGATTATAATTGTGATTATCCATACGGACCGCCTGATCAAGCGATACATAGGGATTGAGCACTATGCCGTTGAGGTAACGCGTGTGAATAAAAATCCCTTCGCGCTGGGCCTTTTTCGTTTCCATAAGGGCGTCCAGGACAAGATTGTGTCCTTCCCTCATAATCTGAGAATTCCCAGCCATACGGATGGATCCTGAGTCGTCTGGCATCATAGTAACAAGTGTTACTTCACTTGTTGCCATAACCTGGTCAACCTCAACCCCGAGACCAGCTTGAATTTGCGCCCCAAGGTCGGGGACATTAATCGCGCTTAAGGTCGCCTGAGATATATTGCCATCGGCGACGGCGCCTCCAAATAAACTACTCACGTCTTGGGTTGCCATTATTTTTTCTCCTTTAGGTGTCGTTGACATAAAACTAGAAACTATAGGACCAACCCGGGCCAGTTCTCAACGGGGTCGGTTGATTTTACGAGATGCATTCCCGCGTCCGCCCAGCGCTGGAAAGCGCTTTCCATTTGAGGTGTGAAGTCCGCATAAAAACCGCCCCGCCCGTCAGGCACCGTAACCGCTGACATACAGTCTGTCAGAACGTATACTTTTTTGGCGAGTTCAGGATCCTGCGCACTTATTTCAGCCAAAAGGTCGTCTGTCGAAGCGGCGACGCAGTGGCTTCCAGCCTGTCCGACAATCCAGACGTAGTCGGACTTAAGGAGTGTTTTCACAAAACGCGCATTTTTCTGCGCCATCGGTCTGCCATCCCAATAAGTCGTTACCTCCGGCCCGAGCACTGAATAATTCTCGGTAAGCGGATGCCCACCCTTCACTTCTGCTTCCGCCTGAATGCCGCGCACATATGAGTGGAACATTCTCGCTTCGTGGAGAACACCGGAAAGCGCGTGACCATCGTCACCGAGAATACAATGCTCCGGCCACGCAATAAGGTCATACTTGCCGGTCTCATGCAGTTTTGTACAATAATGATAGATTTGTTTTTGCAACGAGCTGTAATCGCCACCGCAAAGCCATCCTGCGACATCGGGGTTCGCTCGCACTTCGCCTTTCCGAAACACAAGAACGCTCGTCATCCACGGCTTCTTATGATCCTCTTCCGCCACAATAAACGTGAACGGCTGGGGATGCTTTCCGTCCGCATCCAAAAGGAACGCCGGCGAAAAGATTTGGAAAGGAAAGTGAGTATCAAACGTTGCGCGCATATGGGTGATGACCGGCATATTGCGATAAGTGAACTCAACCGTACGAACCGTGTCTTCAATCGCCCCTCGTCCGCTTCTGCCACCCACATAGAGACTTCCTTGCGGGAAGAGAAAATCCTTCTGCCCGTCAATCACAAGCATCGTGACCACTTTTTTGTCGGTTGCTGATGCCTTGATCCCATAGTCGCCGCGCCAATCGCGCGACATTTCTACTAGTTTCCGGTGATTGGGTCGATATTCCCATTTTTCCGCATTTGCGGCTCTATAGAACGAAGGTAACGGTAATGTTTTCATTAATTACATCTCCTCTTTAAGTTACTTGAGTTGAAGATTCCAAATTTCCTTCGGTGTTACTACCGAGAGCCCATTGGTCCCAGGGAAAAGGCGGCTTCCCGAGTCTATAAACCGTGCCGTATCAGGAAACTCTTTGGCCACCGAAAGCGCGGTGCCATTCACTTCCACACGAACGATGCCGTCGTCTGTTGGCGCAAGAAGAAATTTTCCGATAGCTGTTTTGCCGCGTATGCTTCCCAGCCACGATCCGTCATCGCTTGTTGTTTCAGTAGTTGCAATAATTCCTCCTTGCGAACTTAATAAGAAGCATCGATTGATATTGTTACCGCTTTCTCGAATTGACATGAAAACCCATATAAGATTGTCGGCAAACTGACACGTTGCATCAATGAGCTGACCGCGTATAGGAGGCAATAATATCGAGTCATTCAACCCTCCCGACCGTGCGTTAAACACAAAATACCGAGAAAGATTGCCCGCCCGATAGAATCCAAAACCGAATTCCGCTCCAGCCCAAAACAATGTTTGTGCGGAAAGCACATCTCCAATACGCTCTGCATAGAGAGGCCCCAATAGTCCAATACGTTGGAGTATGCCGCTTTCGACGAAATAGACTGTATGTTCGTTGGTATCAATAAGCGGCAGTTGTCCATATGTTTCAACAGTGAACTCTTGTGGCGATCTTTTTCCGGGAGAAAAAACAAATACTCTGGTCCCCTTCGCAAGCACTGTATTTTTCTGCTGGACGCGATAACGCATGTGCGGATCGTATGGCCCTTGTATGACTTCTGTTCCGTCTTCTCTCTTATAAGTGCCGCTGTCGTGATATAGCCAATATAGTCTTCCTGACTGATAGGCGGCGTTGAGAATCCTTCCCGTTGTACTGAATATTTTCTCGGCCGACACGGTTCCGGTATGAACCTCTTTAATAATAGCTGGCGTGACAATAGGCTTAACAGTTGCCAGTATGCGCCCATTTCCGTCAAATTGAAGCCTCTCTATCAGGTGCATAGGGAATGCTCCACGCCTATCATTTTCAAAGGTTTCCTTAAGAAACGCGAGCACACTGTCAGGTAGTGTGTCGAGGGGTCGAGCAGGCTTGGGATATTGAACTTCTGAATTGAAGACGCTTATACGATGGAGTGGCCGGGCGTCATGTGGAATCCTCTTGGTTTTATCAATGGGTTTATACACTCCTCCATACGGACCGACAAACAAAAAAGATTGCATAAACATCACTGAGAGCGCATACCAATCTGATTGTTCGTTATGAGGTTTCACAAGAAGGGGTGTTGTTCTCGATGAATCGCAGAGTGTCGGGTCCACAAATTTTGCCGTAAACACCCTGCAATAGAACCGCCCGAATTGAGCACTATCAACGTCTAAAAGATACGCTTCCTCGCCGCGAACGAGAACATTCAAATCGTTAAAGTCACCGATTACAAGTCCCGCATCGTGCATACGATCGACCGTCTTTAGAAGGTCCTTGAAAACGGCTGTTGTTATTTGATCGTTTGCAATTGTCTCGCGGAAAGTGCGTGAACCGTAAGAAATCAATGGTTCCGCGTTGCTGACCAATTGCATGGTATATCCAGCAATTAATTTTTCTCTTCCTGCTCTGGCAAGTTTGATTGGCGCGATAACGCGCGGTGGGAGATTTTTAGGAAACGAGGGTAGTTTCTGCTGATGTTCTTCTATTCTCCGTTTTGCTCCGGCTATTTCCCTCGCACGCCCCTTCGGGTCCGCAATTCCTATTATATCAGGGTGGTTTGGTTGTTTATACAACTTAAGGGCAGTGTCGCTTCCAATCTTAAATATGTCCGCTTCACCGCCTTTACCAATAGAGGATGCAGGGGTTACGCGGACCACCTTGCCATCAATATAAACATCCATGACTCACTTCCTCTATGAACATTTATTGAATTTCTTGACAACTATGAGGGTAGTATCGTCCTTAAGCGGTCCCCCTTTAATACGTTTCTCGTCGACGACTTCTTTGTTGATAATTGCAAGCCGCCGTCGAATCGCATCAGGGTTCTTCAGATAAAGGTCGTTTTCCCAAAACTGCGACAGCGGCCCGACAACCCCTCCACCAGGCAGTATATATTCCTCTGCATCCAAGAAATATGAAACGCCGTCAGATCCAATTAGTATACTTTCGAGACTTGTTGTAGGCACGACGTAGTTCACCTTGATTTTCAGCATATCAGAAGTAAGCGATGATCCCGTAAGGGCATACATAATATACGGAGGCTCATTCTTCGGAAATGGACCGAGAATTCTGACATCGCCATTTATGGCGTAAACCCCATCGCCAATAGAAAAAATGTAAGCCTCATTCTCTGTCACCAATACTCCAATGAGTGTAAAGAGAAAAAAGTTGTCGACCACCTGAGTAACGCTTTCCCCCATGGCACCCGAAAGAACGGTTAGGTATGAAGTGATCTGCTGTTCAATGCGGTGCCAAAACTTTTCCTGCGTAAACTTTGTCGCGGGATTACCGTCAAGCAGTCGTCTCGCGTATGTTGAAATGTTTTCTGCAAAAAGTTCAGAAGCGATTTTGGCGCCTACTTCGCTATGTTTACCGGACCCGCAACCATCACACACAACGGCGACAATAGTCCTCTCGTCTATACGCACAGCATAAGCATCATGGTTATTTATCCAGCCAGGTTTGCCCGGCATTGCATGGTCGGCGCCAGGAATAGACCCTCCGGCAACGCAAATGTTTTCCAGCATTTTTTTACTTCTCCTTTTTAATTGTCAAGGTTCTCTGAAGCCAATAAATAAGGCTTTTTAACACTTTTGCTTCTAATCCTTGTTATTCCTAACATAAACCTGCTGGTAAATCAAGAATGGCGGCAAAGGGTTACTTAGTGTTATCTAGACACTATCTTATCGCACTCTGTTCCCGAACGCAAGATTGACATCTTGTTTGGTTCTGTGTTTAAAAAATGCCTAGGTTTTTATATAAACACCATCTTTTTCTTTTTGAATGTGTAAAGCCGCGCCGGACGGTTGGCGCGCCCCTTCTGCATGTGTTTTGTTTCTGTGAGAAGCCCTGATCCGATCATTTTCTTTCTGAAATTTCTTTTATCAAGCTTTTCTCCGAGGATTATTTCATACATTGACTGCATCTCTCCCAAAGTAAATTCGCGCGACAAGAGGTTCCTCGCGATATTTGAATACGCAAGCTTGCCTCGAAGGCGCGCAACAGCGGCTTCAAGTATGTGCTTGTGGTCATAGGCGAGATTGGGAAGCCTCTGAACAGAAAACCAGGATACACCCTTGTATTGCTTGGTGGTTTTCAGACGATGCGCGTCCGGCGGCACAAGAGCATAGTAAGCAACCGAAACCACCCTGCCAAAGGGGTCGCGGTCCGGTTCGCCAAACGCCGAAAGCTGTTCAAGAAACACCCCTCTTACCCCCGCCTTATCAAAAAGATGCCGCCCCGCCGCATCATCAATGGACTCATCTCCCCCAACAAGCCCCCCGGGAAGCGCAAAAAAACC
Source organism: bacterium (assembly GCA_022616085.1). GTDB lineage: Bacteria > Patescibacteriota > Minisyncoccia > Phycocordibacterales > JAKEFN01 > JAKEFN01. Next base: position 8,762 of record JAKEFN010000043.1, on the reverse strand, counting down.
TTCGTAGGGACTCTTTTTCATGCCAATTAAAAGCACTTTGAGTTCGCCGTCTTGAGTGGTAAAAATTGCGACATCGGTTGCAATAACCGCGAATGTGTATTTTTGCAAAACCATTTTTTGGTAAGTGTATCATATACACCATAAAACAAAAGGGGGCGTTATCGCCCCTATCATCTGGCGCCGCCGTGTTCCGCGCGCCACCTCTCCCGCCATATGCATTTTGCGTCCTCCGAAACAATCCAGAGCATTTTCGACGGGGGAGGAAAGTCCCCATTCCGAAACCATTCCGCGTCGTGCCGATCAACGCCCTCCGTAAAACCAACACGGCGGAGAACATGCGCAGGCTCGTCGTGTTCTTCGTTAATCCACGCGTGAATACGAACAAACCACGCGTTTTTGAATACATGATCAACAACAGCCCTGACCGCTTCGGTCATAATGCCGCGCCCTCGAAACCGCGGACTTAACCAAAATGAAATCTGGGCTTTGTGCGCTTCGCTTATATTCAAGTTTATAAGCGAAACAGAACCGGCAACCTCTCCCCCGATATCTACAGCCCAATCAAGCCGGGTTTTTATATCGCTTCCGTATTCTTTTTGCACACGGGAAATCCATTCTCTCGCATGCACAACCGTATAATTCTCCGGGATATGCGTCAAATAATGAGACGCTTTATACCCTTTTTCATCCCGGTCGTTTAAGCTCGCAACAAGCGAGTTCTCGTCTCCTTTCTGGAACGGCCGAACCACACACGATGGACATGCGAGGGCAACCAGGGCGACATCGAAGTTAAATATCCCCTTCCACATAATTCATCCTCCGATCCTCCGAAAAAAACAACTATTACAGTAATCGAAGCATAAAGTGGACAAAAAATCAAGATGTGCGGTGAGACGAATTGTCAAAAAGCTTCAAAAGAAAACGTCTCTATAAGAGTATCGATAAATAGTTTGTTTGCTGTATTTTTACCGCCGGTTATATAAAAATAGTTTCCATATCGGGAGAATGTATAAAAAATATAGGTATCCAAACTCTCTGGAAATGTATAGGTATATAACTGCCACGAAACACCCCCAATGGTTTGTGTTTTGTGAGAAACAAGATTCATTCGGCTTTCCAATTGGCTTTTGAGATCCCCTGGCTCCGATATGTCTTGTGTTACAACAAATACAAGCATGGTTTTGAGTTTTATATCGGGTGCGCCGCCCGAATACATAATAAGTCCGTCGCCTTTTTTGTCTGACTTCTCTTCAATATTCCAAGACGCGGGGTGGCGAAAACTAAAACCATGTTTCTTGTTTTCGTATGTTTCCAATTCCTCTTCCGTTTTTTCCGGATCGTCTGAATCAATCAATATAACCGGATCCTCGTTTTCTACCACGGGAGCAGCGCTTGTTTCTTCAAATTCCTCCGAGGCAGTCCCGGAGGCCATTTTGCGGGCCTCTTCCCACGCGCTTGCGGCAAAGCCGCTCGATACGTCCTTGTTATCGGAAATACTCGAAACAGAGTTTTTTTGCACTTTTGTAATACCCCCACTTTCTTCGCTCCCGGAAAAAAAGGCGAATACAAAACCCCCAACCAAAAAAAGGAGAACAAAAAGCCCGATAGTTTCTTTTTTATTAAATGTTTCTTTATGTCCTTCCATATAAAGAGTTTTAAGGCATCGCGGGTCGCGAGTCAAGGTGTTCCTACAAAATGCCCCACTCGAGCGCGGGCGAATCCTCTGTTTTAATAATCATAAACGTCTCGCGCCCGAGAACTTGTCCGCGTTCCGTAATAACATCGACGCGCCACATGCCGGGAACAACGGCGCTTTTGGTCGAAAATCCGCGGTAGCCGCCGTCGGCGCCTCCAACGATCGGGAAACGGACCTTGTCTGTTTCCCTCCATTCCTCCGCTATTTCGTCATAATACCACCAGCGATGCAGAATGTGCGTGCCAAGGGCGGTTGGCGCAAACACTGCGCTATAGAAGTAAACAGCGCCCCCTTCCGTAAGGTGGAAGGAGTCGTTGTATGATTTATAAAACTGGTACCATTTTCGCGGTTCATACTGAACCGCATATTCCCCGCCAGGCGTCCTTTTTACAGAATGATAAACGCCCGCATCTTTAAGAGAGAGTGGGAGGGGGGGGATAATATTTGTGAAATAAAAAATATTAATCGCAAAAAAAATCCCTCCAACGCCGGTTATAAGCGATTTAGTCGTCTCACGCACGCGACTAGGTATAAAATGCCCGAGGGCACGAACAAAAAAAGCTATAAAAAGAATGCTTATAACACCGCTTAACACAAATGTCCAAACGCCGAAGGTTTTCAAAATCACCGGAATAAAAAAAATGGCGAACGAAAAAAAGGCGAAAAAAAGAACACTGACCTGAAACGCAAGTTTGCGATAATATTTTTCAAAAAACTCGTTCCCCAAGAGAAGCCCTACAAGCACGACAAGGAAAAGCCAGCTCCCCGCAAGAGAAGCGCTTCGCGAATAAAATACAAAAAGGCCGCTGAAAAGACCCCCGAGCGCAAATTGTATGGCAAGAGGAAAGAACGGCCCGATGCGAGCAAAAAGTGATCCTTTAAGTTTGTGCGCCTCAAAAAAATTAGTTGCGACAATTCCCGCGCAGGCGATTATGAGATAGGTAAAAAGAATGAGGTTATCAAGCAAAAGATCGATGCGCGTGAGCGTCAGATTATCAATCGTAAATCCCACAAGAAAAGAGAGGGTCATGAGATGCCGATAGTGCGCTTCAAAAAAATTTTTTCCTTTTTCAAGTTGGTTATAAAATTTTTTCATTGTCTGCGGTGTGGACACGCTTGGTGCGGTTTTTTACCAATATGCCTTTATTATCAAACGATAACAAAGAGGGCGGGGGTATGCAAAGGCCGCTTGCGGCGCTATAAGGCCTTGGTATGTATGCCTATGGATTCGCCTGCGGCTTTCTGATAAAATCCATAATCATGTCAGGGCACAGCAAGTGGTCAAAAATCAAACATAAAAAAGGAGCTGCGGACGCGGTAAAAAGCAAAATATTCTCGCAAATCGCGAAAATGCTCGCGGTTGAGTCAAAAAAATCCGCCGGAAACGCAGATTCCCCCAATGTGCGCGCCTTAATAGAAAAAGCGAAATCGGTTAATATGCCGAAAGAAAATATCGAACGCGCCATCAAAAAAGGGGCATCAAAAGACGCCGCGAGTATGGAAAATGTGGTTTACGAAGCATATGGACCGGGTGGTGTTGCGCTTATCATTGAAGGACTTACCGATAACAAAAACAGGAGCAGTGCAGAGGTTCGACACATTCTTGCAAAAAACGGCTTGGGGCTTGCGGCGCCCGGATCCGCTTTGTGGGCTTTTAAAAAAATCGAGGGGGAATGGACGCCAGCAATTATTACCCCTCTCCCCGATGAAGACAGGGGTCGGCTGGAGGATGTGGTGGATGAACTTGAAAATATCGAGGATGTTGACGGAGTATATACAAACGCAGAAACTGCCTATGAGGGTGCTCGCGATTGACCCCGGTTATGGACGGCTTGGGGTTGCTGTTCTTGAAAAAAAGTCGGGGGGGGAGTCAGTTCTCTATTCGGACTGTTTTACAACAGACGCTTCGCTCCCATTCCATGACCGCCTTTTTGCGGTTGGCAAAGAGGTTGAGCGCATTATAAAAGAATTTTCACCGGAGGTGTGCGCGGTTGAGACGATTTTTTTTAACACAAACCAAAAAACGGCGCTCCGTGTCTCCGAAACGCGCGGTGTTTTTTGTTTTGTCGCAAAACAGCACGGATTAGAATTTTTAGAATATACGCCCCTTCAAATTAAAATCGCAGTGACAGGTTATGGTCGTGCCACAAAAGAACAAGTTGCTATTATGATAAAAAAAATCGTTCACATAAAAAAAACCCGCGCGCACGACGATGAATATGACGCCATCGCGGTGGGTATAACGTGTCTCGCCACAAGGCACAGGGCTGTGGATTAGGGGGTATTGTAAAAAAATGTGCATTTGATACAAATTACGTTAACCCAAAGGATTTCCTTTTTGGGGGAATAAATGGTCGCTAAAAATAACAAATAAACCATTTTCACAACCATGTATGGTGACGATGATTTAAACGAGGACCCCGACACAGACGGTTCGTTCGATCCAGGCGACGCGGAGGTCGAGGAGGAGGAGGAAGGTGATGTCCCTATGTTTGAAGACTCCGACGAGTAGATGTGTAGATATCTTGTATAAAAGGCCCTTCCCGGGCCTTTTATACAACCATTATACGGGGTGTATTTTTATAAAACGATTTTTGCCCACTTGCACAGTAACTGTTTCGTTTATTGTTGTGTCTATATTGATTATTTTTTCTTTTATACCTTCTTCTTTTATATATTTTAAAGCCCCCCTCTCAAAGAGGCGACGAAAATCGCTTCTTGAAGAAACAAGTTTGTTTTTGATCAAAATATCGGAAAGCCGCGTCCCCTTATCTGCAACAATCTCCTTAATATCAGCCGGTATACCTCCACCCCGAAACGTCCTTACAAAATCGTCTTCCGCCCGCGCCGCCAGTCCTTCGCCGTGATATATTGCGACTATCTCTCGCGCCAATCGCATCTTGATATCTCTGGGGTTTTCCTTGCCGCCCATAACCCTCTTTCTTATTTCGTCAATTTCTTCAAGGGGAGTATATGTGCATAGTTCAAAATAATCCATAATTGAAGAATCTGGGATAGACATGATTTTGCCATACATGAGGGCCGGGTTTTCATTAATGCCTATATAGTTGTTAAGGCTTTTACTCATTTTTTCTTTTCCATCCGTCCCAACCAACAATTTGAGAGATAAAACTGCCTGCAAATCGGATTTTGTTTCGCGCGGAGAGCGTGTTTTTTTATTTACTTCTTGCACATCCCGCCCCAGAAGCATATTGAATGTTTGGTCGCTTCCACCGATTTCGAGATCGCAGCTTCCATAAATCGACTCTATTACATGGCTGTCAATTGCCTGAAAAACAGGGTAAAGGAGTTCGTGCATATAAAGTTCCCTCCCTTCCTTGATGCGGGCCTGAAACATGTCTCTTTTAATAAGCCTGTTGAATGTAATGTGCTTAAGGGTCCACAAAAGCCCCATGGTAGTAACCACGGAAATACCTGATGTTATTCCGAGATTTTTGACTTGCATGCGTGTTTCTTCAAATATGATCGCTTTCCCAATAAAAGAGTTGGGTTTAATTGGTATATGCACACGCTCCCCTTTGTGGGTGGCTGTCATTTCTATTTTTGCATCCTCTGGGAGTTGAAGGTCGGTGATGTTTGTAAACCAATCAGAGTTTCGAATCCACGAATATACTTCTTTTTTTGTAAGGAGAATTTTTCCCACTTGCTCCTCATATGTTTTCATATTTGACTCCACTTGTTTTTGATCAACTTCGGGCCTGGTATCACTCTTCCCTGTCGGATCTCCAATGCGGGCAGTGAAATCCCCCACCAAAAAAACAACCTTGCATCCTAAATCTTGCAAAATCCGCAGTTTGCGAAATATGTGCGCGTGCCCAAGGTGGATATCCGGGCGCGTCGGATCAACGCCGAATTTTATGATTATGTCTTTTTTGTATCTGCCAGACGCTTTCGCTTCAAGTTTTTTTCGAAACAAATTAGCGGGATCAAACACTTTTTCGACACCGCGCCCAAAGACGTCTTCAACCTTGCTTGTTGCCTCTTTGGAGAGCGTCATGATACTGACACTCTACCATGACGACCGTGTATTTGAAAATGCTTTCCTTTTTTCTCCATTAGTGGTATAAATTGGCATTGTTTTGTGATATTATAAACTTTAAATTGGCGCAGTGGGCATTGAAACCCTTACGATGGTCTGCCCCAGTATACACACTTAAATGTTTAAAAAAGGGTTGGTAAAAAGAAAAAAGGGGTGGCGGCGGGGTTTTTTCATAAACCCCCTATTGGTTTTTATGAGTATCGGTCTGGTGGGCGCCGGGTGTATTCTTTTGTGGGCCGCCTTCTTGAAAGTCCCGGACTTTAAAACATTTGACGAGCGCAAGGTTTCGGAATCAACCAAAATATACGACCGCACAGGGGAAATTGTTTTGTTTGATGTTCATGAAAACATTAAAAGGACGGTTGTATCAGCGTCTTCAATATCGCCATATGTTAAAAATGCGACAATCGCCATCGAGGACGACGGCTTTTACAAACATAGTGGAATAAAGCCCACTGCCATTCTTAGGGCATTGTTTGCAAATATCGGAGGAATGAGTTTGAGCCAAGGGGGGTCTACCATAACCCAGCAAGTTGTTAAAAATTCAATCCTTACTTCCGAAAAACTCATCTCAAGAAAAATAAAAGAATGGATTCTTGCTATCCGCCTTGACCGAGAAAAAACAAAAGAAGAAATTCTCGCCTTTTATTTGAATGAGGCGCCATACGGGGGGAGTATTTACGGTATTGAAGAAGCGAGCAGGGTGTATTTCGGAAAAGACGCAGGGGCGGTTACGCTTGCCGAAGCCGCCTATCTTGCCGCCCTTCCTCAAGCGCCGACACGCTATTCTCCATATGGAAAAAATAAAGATTTGCTGGAGAAAAGAAAAAACCTTGTGCTTAAAAGAATGTTTGAACTTGGATATATAACACAAGAAGAACATAATAGCGCGACCGAAGAAAAAGTTGTCTTTCTCCCTCAAAGCATAGATGGGGTCAAGGCTGCGCATTTTGTCATGTATGTCCGAAGCTATCTTGAAGAAAAATACGGGCCACAAATTCTGGACCAAGGGGGTGTTCGGGTTATCACCACGCTGGATTTTAGCCTCCAAGCACAAGCAGAAGAAATTGTAAGACGCCACGCGCTTGAAAACGAAAAAAAATTCAACGCCGAAAACGCCGCGCTTGTCGCTATTGACCCAAAAACAGGGCAAATACTCGCCATGGTTGGGTCCCGCGATTATTTCGATGCATATATTGACGGAAATTTTAACGTCGCGACCGCCCATCGCCAGCCGGGGTCGTCATTTAAACCGTTTGTCTACGCAACCGCATTTAAAAAAGGACTTACCCCGGAAACGGTTGTGTTTGATGTAAAGACAAACTTCCAAACCACCTGTGACGCGTTTGGCGCCCCCAAAGAGCCTGGGACAAACCCGGGCGAGTGTTATATGCCCGAAAATTATGATCATGTCTTCCGGGGGCCTGTGACGCTTCGTAATGCATTGGCGCAATCTATAAATGTTCCCGCAGTTAAAACACTCTACATTACGGGGGTTAAAGATTCCATTGACACCGCGGTTTCTATGGGCATAACAGGCCTTTCAAACAAAAACCACTACGGCCTCACTCTTGTCCTTGGCGGCGGAGAAGTGTCCCTTCTTGATATGACAAGTGCATATGGTGTTTTTGCAAACGATGGCCAAAGAAACCCTCATACCCCCATTCTTCGTGTTGAAGACGGGGAAGGAAATGTGATTGAAGAATACAAAAATAACCCGCGCGAAGTATTACCCAAACAAATAGCCCTCCAAATTTCAGACATCCTTTCAGATAATGATGCTCGCGCCCCCGCCTTCGGAGAGCAATCATTCCTTTATTTTGGAGGGCGTGATGTCGCCGCAAAAACAGGGACCACAAACGACTACCGCGATGCATGGGTTGTGGGATACACAACGAGTATCGCTGCGGGTGCGTGGGCGGGGAATAACGACAATACACCCATGGAAAAAAAGGTTGCTGGTTTTATAGTCGCTCCGCTTTGGAATGAATTTATGCAAAAAGCGCTTGTTTTGTATCCTGAAGACCGTTTTGAAAACCCTGGTATAGATCCGGATTATAAAAAACAAAAACCGATTCTTCGTGGTATTTGGCAGGGGGGTGTCACATATGAAATAGATCGGATTTCCGGCAAACTTGCGACCGCGTACACCCCGGACGACCTCCGTATGGAACGCCCTGTTAATAACACTCACAACATTCTTTTTTGGGTGGACAAAAACAACATAAGCGGACCGCCGCCAATAAACCCTGAAAAAGACCCTCAATTTGAATTGTGGGAAGTTCCTGTACAAATATGGCTCAAGAACAACACCGCGACGGCAAGTTCAAGTGTTATATCAGAAATACCCTTGGAATATGATGATATTCACAAACCAGAGTTTGTGCCAACTATTAACGTTACAAACCCCGCCCGCGGAGCAGAATATGCGGCGGATAAAAAAATTTCAATTCTTCTCGAAATTAATAGCCATTACCCTATTTCGCGTGTTGAGTATTTCATAAACGACAACCCCCTGGGAACAACGGAGACTCCGCCATATAGTCTTTCTTTTGTTCCAAAAGACACACAAAGCATCGAAACACAAAACATTCTCACGATTGTGGTATACGACACAGTTCTCAACAAAAACGAAGAAAAAATTCCTTTTTCAATTAAATAGGACTTACGCGTTTGGATGCAATTGCCGGCGCGAGCGCGGCTTGCGACCAAGCTGTATTTAACATACAGCGCGGGAGCAAACGAGCGAAGCAACAAAGAAATGCGCCAAACACGTAAGTCCTATTAAAAACAAATAAAGGTTCCTGGGGGCAAGCGCCCTTGGTATTGGGGCTCGCTACGCTCGCGCGCAAGCGTGGCAAGCCACGCGGTATTTACCTATAATTTCAAGCGGGGGTCGGTGGAAGTTTATTTACACAAACTCCCTCCGTGCGCAGAAATTATATGCAAGCATTATGAGCCCTGTGTCGCTAATAAACACTAGAGCATGTTCAAAAACTCTTGACT
>JAKEFN010000042.1 GCA_022616085.1 bacterium | reverse complement strand
TGCATATAGTTTAGAGCATGTTCAAAAACTCTTGACTACTGCGAATTCATGTTGCGGGCTGCAAACGACGGCTCGGAAAGACTCAAAATATCAACAATATTTTTCGCTTTCCTCGCCGCATTTTCGCCTCGCACCATGAATTCTCGCTACGTCAATAGTTTTTTCACAAGCTCTAAATTTTCTCTTCTTTTTTTGCTTTCTCTTTTTTCTCTTTCTCCACGTTCAATATAAAGGATGTTTTCGTATCGCCAATGGCAACCGAAATGCGGTGTTCGCCGGTTTCTTTTATGGGGGTCTCGAGGACGATTATGTCCCCCGGTATCGCGATACCGGTTTGTTTTTCAAACGCCTCCCTGATTTCTCCCTTATGAAGGCCTGCAAAAAGAGCGCCTTTCGCGTTTGCGGGGGCTATTATAGTGATTTTTGCCTTTTCGATTTCCCCGGCTTTTTTAAGAAGCTCCGCGTCCCGACTCTCGCGCATAAGCCGCGCTTTCTCCCGCATGGCTTCTATATTTTTAAGCGCATCGGCGGTTGCGAGGCGCGCCAGCCCTTTTGGTATAAGAAAATTCCGAGCAAAGCCATTTTTGACCGCTATAGACTCAAATTTTTTGCCCACTTTAGGGACATCGTTTAAGAGTATTATTTGCATAGTATTGATACTATATTCATTTTAAAAAAGAATGCAAGCCGCCCTGTTGCGCCAGTTCAAAACTCAAAATTGTATCTCAAATTTTAATCAATTCCGCAACCGCCCGATCCATCTGCGGGTCCCTCCCCCCCTCTATATCTTCTTCGGTTACGTCGACCTCGATATCGGGAGAAAGTCCTTCCTCGGATATGGATATGCCGTTCGGAGTAAACCATCGCGAAACGGTTATTTTGAGAGAGGCATCCGGCGTAATGTGTATGAGTTCCTGCACCGATCCCTTGCCGAATGTCTTGGTGCCGATAATCTGCGCAACGCCGTGTTCCGAGAGCGCGCCGGCAAGGATTTCCGAAGCGGATGCGGACCCTTTATTTACAAGGATCACCATTTCAAGGCTGTCGTTGAATACATTGTAGCCCCTGCTTCGATGAACGCGTTCTTCTTTTTCTTTTCCCGCAATCTCTTTCACCACGATTTTTCCTGACGGCAAAAACCAGCTTGCCATTTCAACAGCCGCTTCCATATATCCTCCCGGGTTTCCACGGAGATCAAGAATGAGACGAGTGCTTCCCGACTCGGCAAATTCCCGAAGCGCATCCTGAAAAAGCCCTGGAGAATTCCCTGTAAAGCTGTAGAGGCTTACGACGAAAACAGGCTTGTCCGGGTTCTCTTCTGGCGTGATAATTTCCGTATCTATGACGGGAACGTTTATGGTATCGCGCGTGATCGTCACGTCAAAGGCGCCCTTGTCGATATCACGAAGGAGAGTAAGCTTAACATCCGTGCCAATCTCGCCGCGTATGCGATATACGGCTTCATCAATAGAAAGCCCTGCCGTGGATTCTCCGTCTATCTCGATAATTTTATCGTCGGGGAGAAGTCCGGCGCGTTCAGCCGGACTGCCTTTGAGAGGGGCGATAATAGTCAAAATATCCTGTCTCATGCCGACTTCCATGCCGACGCCGCCGAAATTGCCGCTGATGTCTTCTTCAAAAAGTTCCGCCTGTTCGGGAGGAAGAAATACCGTATAAGGGTCCCCAAGCGAAGCGGTCATCCCTTCAATCGCTCCCCACACGCGATCTTGATTGGTTACTTCTTCCTCGGTTGAGACGTAGCGTTCGTCAATGACGTTCCACGCTTCCCAAAACGGAGAGAAGTCGGTCTTATCAAGCGCCATATCGGGGCTTTTGCCCGTGAGCGCGAGGACTTTTTCCGCCGCGGGTCTGTTGTGATAGCCCAAAAGCGTCCCCGATACAAATGCGGATATAATAATAACGCCAACTGCCGCGAACAAGGCGATCTGTCTCAAGCGCATCATAATAATATCCATTATTGCAAACAATAGAAACACGGTCAAACAAAGCAAAAAAAACGCCGCGGGGTGCGGCGGCGGGGACTTCGATCGTAAACGTTGTCTTTCGTTGCACGTTGGCTCTCACTTTTATGACACCCTCTTCATTCGTTTTCGTGCCAAGATTTTATATAGCATATTATAAATTCGCAAGATACTGGTATCGGAACTCTATTTAATTTATAATTAGCGCTATGATTTCCGAGTTCAAACACGGGAGTCTCATATGGATTGACGCGGCCTCGCCTTCCGAGAAAGAGATTGCGGCGCTCGCGGAAAAATATGCGATTGACCCCATTATAGCCGAAGAACTGCGGCAACCGTCGCTTCGCGGGCGCGCGGAGGTGTTTGCCGAATCGGTGTATCTTATCCTCCACTTCCCTTCCCCCGGGCGCAATAATGAGGGTGATATCAATCAGGAGGTTGATTTTATAATTGCGAAAAATCATCTCATCACGGTCCATTACGATGCAATTGAAACGATTGAAAATTTCGGCAAAGCGTTTGAAATCAATCACGATATGGACATAAAAAACATGAAGGATCACGCGGGCTATCTTTTTTATTTTCTTATAAAAAAATTATATACCGATGTGGACCGCGAGCTTGAAGCGATTGATGAAGCGCTTGAAGAAGTGGAGGCGCGCGTTTTCAAAAAAGGCGAGACGCGCGGCATTATAGAGGCGCTTTCCGACATAAGCCGCGATATACTCAATATGAAGCAAGGACTTCGCTCACACCGCGATGTGTTCGTCTCTTTGGAGACGTCTGCCAAAGAATTTTTTCCGCCGAAATTTAAGCATTACCTGAACGATATCTCGGGTGAGTATTACCGCCTCTGGAACGAGATAGCCGGCCAAAAAGAGACGCTTGACGAGCTCCGTTATACGAACATGTCGCTCCTCTCCACGGCGAATAACGAGATAGTCAAGGTGGTTTCCGTCATGGCGTTTGTCACCTTTCCGGGAGTCTTCATCGCCGGACTTTTCGGCATGAATACGAGCGTGCAGCCGTTCCATGATACAGGCGCGGATTTCTGGTTTATTCTTGCAATCATTATTGCCGCATCCGCTTCCCTTTTCTTTTATTTCAAACGCAAAAAATGGCTCTAGAACTGCAATTCTATAACTCTCTCTCAAGGAAAAAAGAGGTATTCAAACCGATTATTCCGGGTGAGGCAAAAGTCTACTCATGCGGTCCGACTGTCTATTCGCGCCAGCATATTGGGAACCTTCGCGCCGCGATTTTTGCGGATATCTTGAAAAGAACACTTCGGTATGCCGGCTATGCGGTGACGGATGTCGTCAATATTACGGATGTCGGGCATCTCGTCTCGGATGAAACGGACGAGGGCGAAGACAAGATGGAAAAAGCCGTGCGCCTTGAAGGCGGAGATCCGTATACGATCGCGCGGAAATATGAAGAACTCTATCGCGGCGATCTCGCCCGCCTCAATATTATCCCTCCGAAGTTTATGCCGCGCGCGACGGAACATATTGGTGAACAGATAAAATTCATAGAAGTGCTCCACGAGCAGGGATACACCTATCGAACCGCGGACGGGCTCTATTTTGACACCTCCCGTTTCCATGACTACGGAATGCTCTCCGGACAGAAACAAAAAGAAAAGCTCCCGGGAGCGCGCGTCTCGGTCAACAAAGAAAAAAGAAATCCGGCGGATTTTGCTCTGTGGAAATTTCTCACAGGGGAAAACAAAGAGCACATTATGCGTTGGAATTCGCCCTGGGGAGTCGGTTTCCCCGGCTGGCATATCGAGTGCTCCGCCATGTCATACAAATATCTCGGGAGTATGTTCGATATCCACACCGGTGGCATCGATCATATTCCGGTCCATCATGAGAATGAAATAGCGCAAAACGCATGCTCGGAATTCATACAAAAAGTGTCATTCTGGATGCATAATAATCATCTTCTCTTAAACGAAGGCAAAATATCGAAGTCTATCGGAAACGTCATCGATCTTGACGAGATCGCAGAGCGCGGGCTCGCCCCTCTCTCATTCCGTTATTTGATTCTTACCGCTCATTATCGAAGCTCTCTCAATTTTACCTGGAATGCCCAGGTAGCCGCATCGCACGCCCTTATGCGGATATATAACAGCATTATCGACATCCGCGGGGGTTCCGATGCGGATATCCCGGATGAAGCATATAGGCAAAAATTCACCGAATGCATTTTTGACGACCTTGATACTGCGGGGGCGCTCGCGGTTATGTGGGATCTTGCAAAGGAAGGAAGTCTCCCTCCGGGAGTGAAGCGGGCGACATTTTTCGATTTTGATCGCATACTCGGACTTGATTTTCGGGGAGTTCTTGCAAAACGCGCCGCCATGCTTCTTCCCGAAGAAGTAAAAACCCTCCTCGAAAAACGCGCTTTTTACCGCGCAAACAAAGACTTCAAAAAAGCGGACGAAATCCGCGCCAAAATCGCGGCAAAAGGATATGAAGTTCGGGACACCGATCACGGTCAAGAAGCGATGCAAGTATCTTCTTGACCCGCACGCTTACCTTTCAAATCGTGGAGTTTCATTTTGCGGAGACTTTGAAGACCTATAGAGCTTGTGAAAAAACTATTGACGTAGCGAGAATTCATGGTGCGAGGCGAAAATGCGGCGAGGAAAGCGAAGAATATTGTTGATATTTTGAGTCTT
>JAKEFN010000041.1 GCA_022616085.1 bacterium | reverse complement strand
TGACGCGGTGGATTATGCGGCGAAAAAAGGCTTCGACACCCTTGCGCTCACATGCCACAGAATGTGCGCGTGCACGGACGATCACGTCGCATATGCGGCTGCACAAAAAATTCTTCTCATCCCCTCGATTGAGGCGGATATCTACGATGATGCGGCGCGCCATCCGAGGAATCATGTCCTCATACTCAACTGCGGCAAAGACGCCGAGAAGCTCCGAACGTTTGACGACCTTCGGGCATACAAGAAAGGCAATCCTGATATTTTTGTCATCGCGCCGCACCCCTTCCACTATGGGACGTTTAGCTTGCACGATCTTCTCGCAAAACATATAGATGTGTTTGACGCGATAGAACATTCGTGGTTTTTCTCGAAATGGTTCAATCGAAACAAGGAAGCGGCCCGAGCGACAAAACGGCACCGACTCCCCTTTATTGCAACGTCCGACACCCATTTTTTTGATTTTTTTGACAAAAACTACATAATTATTGAAAGTGCGGAGAATACGCCAGAATCTCTCTGGCGCGCGATACGAACCGGCTCATTTGAGAATATCGCGTCACCCCGCTTTTTCCCGACCGAGATGTTTTTGAAATTCGGAATGTTTGCCGTCAAAGACTATATAAAAATGCTCCAAAAATCATGGCGCCGACAATACTAGAAAGAGATAATCCTCTGCTTCGCAAAATCGCGGCGGCTGTTCCCCTGTCGGAAATCACGGGGCCGAAAATAAAGCGCGTGGTGAAGGATATGAAAAATGCTCTTCTCGCAGAACCGGACGGGGCGGCTATTGCGGCTCCGCAGATAGGAGAAAGTCTCCGCATCTTCGTGGTTTCAAGGCGCGTGTTTGACGGATCATTTGAAAACGATGAGGAAAATCCGGAAATAAAAAAAAAGCGCGAAGCCGCGATCGTTCATGCGGATCTTGTTTTTATCAATCCGGTAATCAAAAAACTTTCGCGTAAAAAAGAATGGTTTCCGGAAGGATGCCTCTCGGTCCGCTGGCTTTACGGAAAAACGCACCGTGCGCTTCGATCCACGATCGAGGCCTATGACGAAAACGGGGTTAAGTTTACGCGCGGCGCGAGCGGGCTTCTCGCTCAAATATTCCAGCATGAAGTCGACCATCTCAACGGCATTCTTTTTTCCGATCACGCGAAAGACATGCAAGAGATAAAGCCGGAGGATATGAAGACGGATAAAAAATAAAACGGCGGCCGTAACCGCCATTTTATTTTTGATTGTGTGGACTGTAGCAAGTCTGGCCTCTCTCCCTTGCTACTGAAGAGTAGCCAAGCAACACATCTATACATACAGAATACAAAAAAATTTTTTAGATGCAAAGAGTGACCTGTGGATAACTCAATTACGATACGCACGCGCCGAAATTGTTAAACGGCTTTCCTATGGCGCCGCAAAAAGAATCAAGACTCTTTTCGTCCAAAAGATAAAATGCCCGATCGATAATTTTTTCATAACATGCTTGCTTAAGGTAGTCGCCCGAAAGAAGCCCGCAGAGAGAGCGCGCCTCGTCTTCGCCCGCAGGGTCCCAAAAAAGATCCTGCGCCGCGCCCATGAAGCACCACGCCTTTTCTTCGTCCCGAGGAGCGGTCATGCAATCGGAAACGACGCGGCTAAGATTTCCGGGGGCAAAACTGTTCACATCGCGCCCCATGCTCTCAAAGCAGAGATTGCGCTTATAGGAAGAGTCGAGCGACGAGCACTCCTTCGCCACTTTCCCAAAATTACCGAGAACCCGATACATTTGGAGGGTTTGATAGAAATAACAATGCGTTCCATACGGTTCTTCGAGAGCGTTGCACGGATAATGGGGATCGGAATCATCCAGATAGCGCGTGTAATGCTCCCCGCCCTCGTCGAGAGAGCCGACAGAGTTCTCCATAAAAACGCCGGAATAGCAGGATTCTTTCTTTTCCGGAAGCGTATCGCACGATTCAAGCGCGGAAAAAATATCATAGCCGGCCCATGCCATGAGGCCGTGGCCTATGCCGTGGATGCACTGATGATTGAGGAAATCATTGTCGTCTGTTTGACAGAGAACGTTCAGCTTTTTTTCAATATCCTCCGTGCCGTTTTTTTTGAAATAAGCTTCGATTGCTCCGTGGTAGCATCCCGAATGGCACGAAACCGAACATGATGAAAACGCTTTTTCGTCAAAAAGTTCATACGCGAACCGGCCAAGGTAATGAGCGCTGTTGTGACAGTCCCCCAATTCTTGCTCAAGTGAAGCGAGGCGTTCCAACGCCTCTCGGACGCCAAACTTTTTTGTGTATGAGTAGAGGGCTTCTTTTTCGGAAAAAATTTCCCGCGAATTTTTTTCAATCGAGTCATCATATGCGTAGCTCTCTCCGGGAATATTTTTGCCGAAAATGGAGAGAATCGATCCCCATGCGAACGCGAGACGTTCTCTCACAAATTCAAATGCGCGGACGAAAATTCCCTGATCGCTTTTAACGCGAATAATGCCTGTTTTGTTCGGCTGAATATGATCGTGATAGCGCCACTCCCCCGCCTCCTCAAAGACGAAAAGAAACGCTTCTCCGGGAGCTATCACCCGGCATGCGTCAAAAATTCCTTCCTCGTCTTCCGTGTCGCATTTCTCTATGCCGGAACCCGGATACGCGCCGTGGGTCGGATGGATATTGGATGCGGGCCACCGGCCCCCTGAATCCTCGTTTTTGAACACAACCGTGCCGCCATGGGGGATGGTAACATCCCTCGGTTCAAAACCTTCTTCGGTCATGCGAATCGTGAACAACTCTTCCTCGTCATCCGCTTCGTGCGCGAGAGAAAAGAAGGGCGCGCAAAAAAATACGCCGATAAAAACAAACATAAAAAAAATCCTCCGCATAGCTTCGATTATACCACAAAAAATCCCGCCAGGCGGCGGGAAATGAACATTATTAACTCTTTTTTACTCGCTCGTGGATTTTTATTTTTTTATCGAGCGCTCTGAAGGCGGCTTCTTCTGTATGGAAGAAGCCGCCGGAGATACTCCCGTTCGGTCGTTTCCAGGCCAAGCGGCCATCTTCCATGACGGTAAGAAACCTTTCTTCTCCGTCCATTACCGCCACATAATCGTGGGCGGTAACGTCGACGGACCTATCACAGAGACACAAGATTTCTCTCGTTGTGTTTTTGTTTTTGAACTCTTTTAATGGGCCGTCTGCCATTTTTTATCTCCTCTCATTGATGTGAATTTATATTATAGTCACCAAGAAGCCCTTGTCAAGCTAATTAATTTATGGCAATATACTTTCAATGAATTCACGGACGAAAATAGTTATCCTCGCGGCCGGAAAAGGAACGCGGATGCAGGCGGATATTCCCAAAGCAATGACGCTTTTTCGGGGAGAACCTTTTATCGCGCACCTTCTCCGCGCGGTGGAAAAATCAGGAATCGACACCCTCCCTACTATCGTTGTGGGGCATCGGGCGAACATGGTCATGGATGCCGTGGGTGATCGCGCCCTATTCTCCATGCAGGAAAAACAGCTTGGCACCGGCCATGCGGTTTTGTGCGCAAAAGAAACTCTTGGAGAAAAAGCGGATGACATTATGGTTCTCTACGGCGACATGCCTCTTATTCGGGAGGAAACGATAAAAACCCTCCGCCGCGCGCATACGGAGAGCCGAGCTCCGATCACCATGATGACGGTAAAAGTGCCCGATTTCAACGATTGGCGCGCGTCATTCGATGATTTCGGGCGCATCATCCGCGACAGCGGCGGATCGATTTCCGCTATTGTGGAAAAAAAAGACGCGACCCCCGAAGAGCGCGCTATAACCGAACTCAATCCGGCTATTTTCTGTTTCAATGGAGCGTGGCTCTGGGATAATCTCAAGAACCTCTCGAACAATAACGCGTCCGGAGAATACTATCTCACCGATCTCGTAAAAGCGGCCATTGCGGACAAAAAACCCGTTCATTCCATTGAGGCCGACTCCCGCGAGGCATTCGGGATCAATACGCCGGAACATCTCGCGATAGCCGAAAAACTCTTCAAAATCGGAAAAAAAGACGGGGCTTGACAATAGTATTTTTTTCGTATATATATAAATATAACCGATTTTGGTTATTTTATAATGAAAAACAAGCATCATCCGGATAGCAATGGCTATCTCGGGCTTTTTTGTTATTATTTCAATGAAAATAAGCATTCTTATCCCCTGCCACAACGAGGAGCGTTCCATCGCCGCGTGCGTGAACTCCTGCCTCAATCAAACTCGTCCGCCCGACGAGATTATTGTGGTTGACGATGGCTCCACGGACAATTCTCCGGCCATTCTCGCTTCCTACGGGGATCGCATCCGCGTCATCAGGGTCGACAAAGCGACCGGCAACAAAAGCCACGCGCAAGAGGTGGGGCTCAAGCATGTAAACGGCGACGTATTCATCGCAACAGACGGAGACACGGTTTTGAGCAGAAATTTCGTCAAATATATCGAAGAAGATTTCAGAAAGCCTGGCGTTGCGGCTGTTGCGGGCTATGTGCGAAGCAGGCGGCATAATTGGCTTACGGCATGCCGGGCTTTTGAGTATGCCGTGGGGCAGAATCTTCACAAACTCGCGCAGAACTACCTCAATTTTATTTTTGTAATCCCGGGCGCCGCGGGTGCCTTCCGCACAAAGCATTTCCTGCGGCATATCCGATTCGAGCACGATACCCTGACGGAGGACCTCGACTTCACGTACCGGCTTCACAAAAAAGAACTTCGCATTTTCTACGACCGCCGTGCCGTCGTGTTCACGCAGGATCCCATCACTCTCTCGGCATATATAAACCAAGTGCGGCGCTGGTTCGGCGGAGGGTGGCAATGCCTTCTCAAGCACCATGACCTCGCGGTGCAAAAACCGAGTGTCGCGCTTGAACTCTCGCTTATTTACATGGAGGGCGTCATCTTTTCCATTCTCATATTCGTCATTCCTTTCATTTCGCTCCGGTTTATTCTTCTCTTCCTCGTGTCTTATCTCTTTACTACGCTTCTCTTTGCGATTTTTGCCGCGAAGAAAGAGGGGCGCGGAGACCTTCTTGTCGTTCCCTTCTCGTATCTCTTGCTCGTCTATATCAACGCGTACATTTTTTTGGAGCAGATGGTACACGAGGTATTTTTGAAGAGAAAAAATCTTTATTGGTTTAAGCCCGAGCGGGTGCATGTGCAATAAAAAACCATGAACAACTTAACGCCATTTTCGGGACTTTCGGTCATCATTCATCTGGGAATTATCCTTCTTGCAAAAGCGCTCACGC
Organism: bacterium; assembly: GCA_022616085.1. Lineage (GTDB taxonomy): Bacteria > Patescibacteriota > Minisyncoccia > Phycocordibacterales > JAKEFN01 > JAKEFN01. The sequence goes on along the minus strand of JAKEFN010000041.1, from coordinate 362 downwards.
CGCTCGTTTTGTTCGTTCGGCGGATTGCGAGAAAAATCAAAAAATTGCATGCCGGCGTCCCACAAAAACCCAAAACATATATGGAACGGAAAAAAAATCGGGAACGGTATACCGCTTTTTTTTCCGTCGTGTCTGAATTTATCATTATTATGGTTTTTGGCACGGTCGTATATTTTTTTGGAATCGCCATAGAAACAAGCGTCCGCGAAAACAACTATGAAGACAATGCGACATATGTCAAAGCGTTTATTGAAAATTTTTAGTCTAGAGCTTGTGAAAAAACTATTGACGTAGCGAGAATTCATGGTGCGAGGCGAAAATGCGGCGAGGAAAGCGAAGAATATTGTTGATATTTTGAGTCT
>JAKEFN010000040.1 GCA_022616085.1 bacterium | reverse complement strand
TTGTGAAAAAACTATTGACGTAGCGAGAATTCATGGTGCGAGGCGAAAATGCGGCGAGGAAAGCGAAGAATATTGTTGATATTTTGAGTCTTTCCGAGCCTCCGTTTGCAGCCCGCAACATGAATACGCAGTAGTCAAGAGTTTTTGAACATGCTCTAGATAGCGCACTATGAAATCGGTTAAAGGCAAACGAGCTTTATATATAAGCTATGTGGAAGAGGTCAATAAAAGCTCTGATAACTTCGGCTTGTCAAAACCGATAACGAGGTCTTCCCCGATGAGAATAACCGGCACGCCCATCTGGCCGCTTTTTTGTATCATCTCATTGCGTTTTGTTTCATCCGTAGACACGTCATACTCCGTATATTGGATATTTTTCTCTTTGAAAAATTCCTTCGTCATCTTGCAATACTGGCATGTCGGGGTCGTATAAATAGCCACATTTTTTGTTTGATCTGCCATAGTTTTTTATTTTAATTGGTAATCTGCATGCAAAAAGTATAGCATATTTTTTGCGAAACAAAAAAATTTCAATAATTTTTCCTATTATTGCTTTGCTAACGCTTCAATTAAAAGCTTCTTAAGCACTTCGGGATTGGCGCCGCCTTTGGTCGCTTTCATCCCCTGCCCTACGAAAAATTGGATTGATAACTCTTTTCCGCCCTTATAATCAGCGACGACTTTCGGATTGTCTCCAATAATCTTCCGGACAACCTCCAAAAGCTCTCCTTCGTCGCTTTTTTGGAGAAGTCCCCGCTCTCCCGCGATTTTTTCGGGATCGCCGCCTTTTATAAACATCTCTGCGAGGATATCCTTCGCGCCGCGCGAAGAAATCTTCTTTTCCGCCGCCATTTCCATAAGCGCCGCGAAACGTCTGTGCGTAATCGTTGTGGGAATAGTGTCTCCGCCACTCCCACGCATGAGCCCTGCAAGGTCGGATGTTATATAGTTTGAAACGAGCACGGCAGACTCTTTCCCGATATGCGCCATTGCACCCTCAAAAAGCCCCGCGAGCGCGGCATCGCGAATATACATCTCGCGGTCTTCTGCCTTAAGCCCAAAATCGCGATCATATCGCGCGCGCTTCTCGTTCGGAAGTTCCGGCAACGCAAGCTCTTGGAATTGCAGCACTTCAGAGAGCTTGAGCTTCGGGAGATCGGGTTCGGGAAAATAACGGTAATCATGCGACGATTCTTTTTTCCTCTGGCTAAAGGTCTTTCCTTTCATTTCGTCCCATCCGCGCGTCTCCTGCACAACCTCGCCGCCCGCTTCAATAACCGCGATCTGGCGCTCAATTTCATAGTAAATTGCGCGCGAAACGCTCCTGAACGAATTAAGATTTTTCACTTCCACTTTTGTGCCAAACGCATCGGTCGAGGAAACTGACACGTTCGCCTCGACGCGCATTTCTCCGCGCTCCATATTCGCGTCCGACGCGCCGAGATACCACAGAAGAAGCTGGAGCTCTTTGGCGAAGGCAACTGCGGTTTCGGCGTCCTTGATAACCGGCTCGGTAACAAGTTCCATTAGAGGCACACCAGATCGATTGAAATCAACAAGACTGTAGCCATCCTTATGTTCCGACCGCGCGGTATCCTCCTCAAGATGCACGCGGGTAACGGCGACCCCGGCAAGCGATCCTCCTGAAACCAGGGGATATTTGTATTGGCTTATCTGATAGCCCTTCGGAATATCGGGATAAAAATAGTTCTTGCGGTCAAATTCGGAAAAATCGGCGCGCGTGCCGCCAAGCGCTTTGCCGACCCCGAGAACATGCTTCACCGCTTCCTTATTGATAACCGGAAGGGTTCCCGGATGCGCGGTGCAGACGGGGCAAATATTGACGTTCGGGCGGCGTTCCAAGGGGTCATTCTTGGAATTGCAGAACATTTTTGTCTTAGTCTTCAGTTCCGCGTGTATTTCCAAACCGATGGTGGGGACGAATGTTGGCATAATCGGAGTATAGAAAAAAAATGCCCTGCCTGCAATCGCCGCAAGCTTTTCCCTCGAAATTTCTGTGAAAATTTCTAGAGCTTGTGAAAAAACTATTGACGTAGCGAGAATTCATGGTGCGAGGCGAAAATGCGGCGAGGAAAGCGAAGAATATTGTTGATATTTTGAGTC
>JAKEFN010000039.1 GCA_022616085.1 bacterium | reverse complement strand
GAGCATGTTCAAAAACTCTTGACTACTGCGAATTCATGTTGCGGGCTGCAAACGGCGGCTCGGAAAGACTCAAAATATCAACAATATTCTTCGCTTTCCTCACCGCATTTTCGCCTCGCACCATGAATTCTCGCTACGTCAATAGTTTTTTCACAAGCTCTAGAACTTTATGCTGTCAGTATCTCCGAATGTGAGATTTTGTCAATCTTGCATGCGTTCGATATCCGACATTTCTTTCCCAATCCGCCGCTCAACATAGTCGAGGTCGCGGAGAAGCTCTTTTTCATGCGCGCGTTCTTCTTCCGTAAGGTTTTTTGTCATTTTGATCCGATGCACGAGCGCGAGCTCGGTTTCGATGTCTTTGCGAAGGAGCATAAAGCCTTCGCGCACCGCTTCTTCCGCTTCGTATATTTCACGGAGCCATGCCCGATGCTTCTTTCGCGCATGGTAGCTATGGACTGCAATATATGAGACGAGCGCAATGATAATGAGGGAGAGAAAAACAGATATTAAAAGATAGATAAATTCATATGAGACGCGCGATGCCCCGATTTGCACCGCCGTTTCGCGGACAGACAGTTGTTTTTCCGCCGAAGGGGGAGAGGATTCTTCTCCAAGGCGTCCTTCTGTCCAGAGAGAATAATCGCCGGGCTGAAGGAATGTGTGATGCCGGTAGAACCACCTGCCTTTTTTGTCCGGCGTAATGCGTTCGCTTATAACTTCGCCGGTATTATTATTTTGGAGGTAGATGATAACCGTCATTCTCGGGTCGATTGCCACTCCGCCGGTGTAGAATATTTCTTTGTTCGAAATAGCGTCCGAGAAGATCGTGATGATAGGCGGCCCGAGAAGCGCTGACCCCTCTTCGATTTTTTCTAGAGCTTCATATCCCGCATCTTCCGTGGCGGCATAAGCAACATGGTCTCCTGCGGCGCCGGAGAAGGCGGAGAGAGTAAGGATCATTATTGCCGTTATTTTGCCGTATTTCTTTCGATATGTATTGAGCTCATCAAGTTCCGCTTCCGTAACCGACGGGATGGTTCTCATAAGGTGCCTCATCTCCATCTTGTTTCGATAGCGCTTCACGACCCATGCAATATACGAAAGAATAATGATAATTATGAGAAAGATAAGCGCGAGAACCCACCACGGAAGCGCGACATCGCCCGCATAAAGGCCCCTTTCATCGAAAAAAGAATATATCGGTTTGACTATTTCAATTTTTTTCTTTACCACGCGGACATTCCCGGCGCGGTCGTAGGCGTATATGAAGGCATCATACGATCCAAGCGAAAGTCTTGGGACGATGAAGGGGCTTTCGGCCTCAATTTGCACGGGCATGCTGTCGGGGGCTTCCGGAGAGAGGGGGACAATGGAGAGCTCGTAATGTTCCATGCCTGAATGTCTGTCCGTTGTCCCAAATTCAAGTATGGGACGCGGGGACGCGGTTCGCGCTGACGGGAGAATGGAAATCGGAAAATCTGCGGGGGGTTCGGCGTCTATTTGTATGCCGAAATGCGTCGCCCCTCCCCACATGTCTCTGCGCGATGCTTTGATATGGAAAAAATGCTTTCCATCGGCAAGATCACGGTATACCACGGCGTTTTTTGTTCCTTCCGAAATATCATCCGGCACATCGACCGGCTCTTTGTTTAAGACATAACTGTAGCCGGCCGCATCGGGGATCGGTTCGAAGCGAAGAGACACCGTCCTCAAAGGATACCAGACCAATTGGTTCGGGTGCGTGTCGGATGCGACAGCAGGACCTTCGGGAGGGGGAAGCACAATATCATATATGCCTCCTGAAGTATCATGGAGGACTTCGGTTCCAAGTCCGTCATGAAGGAGGACACTACTATTGTCGTTTATCTTGACAAATGCTTCACCCGGCGCTTTTGCCCTGAACGTGAGTGTCGCGACAAGGCCTTTTTCGACATTTATGCCGCCCGGTATGACTCCCTGGAAGTTAAGCGTTCCGTCTATGTTATTAAACAAAAATTGACTTGTCCAAAGGCTGATGATTGATTTGCCCGTTGTCGGAGAAATAACCTGAAGAATATCTTTGGGAAATTGGACGTTGACTTCAAGTGCATTTATGCTTTTATTTTCGCTATCGAGGATGATTGAGACTTGGAATGTGCTACCCACTTCAAAAATTCCCCCTGCCGGATTCAGAGAAAGCGTCGCGGCTTGACAATGCCATGGGAGGACAAAGAGTATGCCAACGATAAAAAAAGTCCATGTGGCAGACTTTTGCATAACCTGCAAATATTTTTGGGATTATATGCACCAATGTAAAGATCAGGTATTGGTGGAATGCATCAAGTATACCATGGCGTATTTTGGCGGGATACTGTGAGAGTGGATAATGGGATAAATATGCGCATCCGGCATGGTATGCTATATATGCTTATGGAACTCGAAAAGATTGAGGTAGTTGAAGAGCGTATTCGGGAGGATGCGATTGACTTTATTGTCCGCATAGGGGACGATTTTTCCAATACCTATCATTTTGTGACCCTGGAAAAAGCGTATTTCAATACACTGGAACGCGGCAGAATCTCGGAGCGCGATTTTGTGAAGCGAATTTTTCTTTTTCTCCTTCGCCACGAGTCGAAAGAAAAGATTTTGAAAAAATTTAATGCCAAAGAAATCCCGACATATTTCCCGGAATTTGAAGAAGAGATGACGCGGCATTTGAGGTGATGTCCATACAAGGGCTTTTCACAGGATGTCCTTGCTTCAAAAAAGGCTCCGGTTTATAATTATTTTTATGGCTGAAGAAAAAAAGAAAACCGTGCTCGTTGTTGAAGATGAAAAGGCGCTTCGCGATGTCGTCATCGACCGCTTGAAATATGAAGGGTATGAGGCGCTCTCTGCCGAAAACGGCGAAGAAGGGCTCAAGAAAGCGCTTGAGTCTCACCCCGATCTTATTCTCCTCGATCATGTCATGCCCAAGATGGACGGGCTTCACATGCTCAAAAAGCTTCGCGAAGACGAATGGGGCAAGAGCGCGAATGTTATTGTTTTGACCAATTTGAGCGATACAGGCACCGTCGCTCAAGCAACCGAGCACGGCGTATACGACTTTCTCGTAAAGTCAGACTGGAGCCTTGAGAAAGTGGTGGAAAAAGTGAAAGAGAAATTGGGCTAATCCATTCTTACTCTCATTTGGCTTTATGCTCGATATTTATCTGCAGGGCGCTCTCATGGAGCGTGTTATATGGGGAAACACCACTGCCGATTATGTGCAGGCATTTTTGGTTTTTCTGTTTTTTCTTATCATATTCAAAATATTTCAAACGGCTGTCCTTCGTTATGCGAGAAGAATCGCAGAGCACACGAAGACTTTGTTTGATGATGCCGTTGTCGATATTATATCGAGTTTTCGGCCGCCTTTTTACGCTTTTATTTCTTTTTACCTCGGCATATATCTCCTTGAGATAAGCGAGCTTGCGGAAAAAACGCTTACCGCGGTTATCATAGCGTGGGTAGTCCTTCAAGTTTCCATTGCCGCGAAGATACTCATCCAATATGCGTTCCGCGGACCTGCTGAAGACGCTTCAACGAACGCGAAATCAATCGTAAAAGCTCTTAATCTCACGGCAAAAATAATTATTTGGACGTTTGGGCTTCTTTTAATACTTTCAAATTTGGGCATAAACGTCACCTCGCTTATCGCCGGCCTCGGCATCGGCGGTATTGCGGTCGCGTTCGCGCTTCAGAGTATTCTCTCTGATCTTTTCAGTTCATTTGCTCTTTATTCCGATCGTCCTTTTGAGGAAGGGGATTTTATCGTGGTGGGCGAGCATTCGGGAACGGTAAAAAGCATCGGCCTCAAATCCACAAGAATTCGAGCGCTTCAAGGGGAAGAAATCGTGATTCCGAACAAAGAGCTTACTACCGCCCGTATCCAGAATTTCAAGAAGCTTGAACGGAGGCGGATTGTTTTTGCATTCGGCGTCGAATACGGGACTCCGATACAAAAAATAAAAAAAATACCCGATATGGTCAGAGGTATCATCGGTTCTCTCGGAGATCTTGAAGTTGACCGCATTCATTTCAACAAGTTCGGCGATTCATCGCTCGATTTCGAGGTCGTTTATTTTGTGAATGAAAGCGACTACGCTTTGTACATGGACCGCCAACAGGATATTAATATAAAAATTTTAGAAGAATTTGAAAAAGAAAAAATCAGTATGGCCTTTCCGACCCGAACGGTCCATATGGTCAAGGATTAATCCGAGGAAGAAAGGAGGCATTACGGGTATATTTCGTTTGAGCCGGACGTCTAAGGCGATTTTGGCCGCCGTCATTCTTCTTGTCGGAGTCTTTTCTGCATGGCTTTTTTTGCCGTTCCGGCCTGGAGGAATCGAAGAAGCCAACCTTCCGACGAGCGCCTTCCGACATACGGTGAGTGTGGGGGGGGAAATTTTTATTGTTGCGATAGCGGATGATACGGAAGAGGCGACGAGAGGACTTTCGGGACACCCCGAACTCCATGATCGCGAAGGGATGCTTTTTATCCATGATGCGCCTGACCGTTATGCGTATTGGATGAAAGATATGTTTTTTCCGCTCGATATGCTCTGGATTAACGAGGACTTCCGTGTCGTGCATATCGATCGCGGCATTCCGCCGGAATCGTTCCCCGCACTTTTCCGTCCGCCCGTTCCGGTGAAATACGTTCTTGAAATCAACGCAGGCGCGGCAGATGAGAACGGCATTAAGATTGGAGACCGGCTTGAATTTGTCGCGCCTCGGTAATCTGTTATAATACACGCATGAATATTTCTCCGTTTCAAGAAAATGCCATATTTTGGGTAGAGGTTGAAAAAATAACTCCGAATCCCTACCAGCCGCGAAAAGAATTCGACGAGGCGCGCCTTATTGATCTTGCCGATTCCATCAAGCAGTATGGGGTGCTCCAGCCGCTTGTGGTAACGCGGAGAGAATTCGAGAAAGAAGACGGGGGGCTTCGCGTACAATACGAGCTGATTGCCGGAGAAAGAAGACTCCGCGCGTCAAAAATCGCGGGGCTTCGGGAGGTTCCGGTCATTATTCGCGCGGTCGCAGACGATGCGCGGGCAAAATTGGAGCTTGCGATTATTGAGAATCTTCAGCGCGAAGACCTCAATCCGATCGACCGTGCGCGGGCGTTCGAACGGCTGGTGAGCGAGTTCGGCTTCAAACATCTTGAAATTGCGAAGAAGGTGGGGAAGAGTCGCGAATATGTTTCGAACACGCTCCGGCTTTTGACGCTCCCTGAAGAGGCGATTGAGGCGCTTGTCGCGGGGAAAATCTCCGAAGGGCATACCCGACCCATTCTCATGCTCAAGGATCGCGGCCCCGAGCAGGTAACGCTTTTTAAGGAAATTATCTACAAAAAGCTTTCTGTGCGGGAGGCGGAACTCATTGCGCGCCGTATTGCCTACGACCGGTCGCGGAAGCGGGACCCGTCGCTTGATCCGGAGATTGTCTCCATAGAAGAGAAGCTTTCCGAGTCGCTGGGGACGCGAGTGCAGATACACCGAAAAAGCGTGGGCGGAAGAATTATGATTGATTATTTTACTGTCGAAGATTTGGAGAAGATATTGAATCACATCAATTCGGCGCATGTTCGAGAGCCCAATAACATGATGGAGCAGTTTATCGCGCGGCTTAAAGATGAGGAACACATTGAAGAGAACGTAGCCGATGCCGTCGTCCCTGTTTTGGAAGGAGAAAGCGAAAAACTTTTGGTTTATCCCAATACCACGCTTATTGAAAGAAGGGAAGAGGAGAGACAATCCGATACGCCGCGCGAAGAAGACGGAATGTATTATGTAAAAAATTTTTCAATCTGACCCCCTCGAGAATCATTTTTTAAGAAGCGAGGATCGGATATTTCTTTTTGCAAGCGTCGTTCGCGTGAATGTGAGCCATTTCGCCGTCGGGCGGCTTTTTTTGTTCGTTATAATCTCTACCATGTCGCCGTTTTTGAGCTTTGTATCGAGCGAAATCATCTTACCGTTCACCTTTGCGCCGAATGCGCGGTCGCCGATCTCGGTGTGCACCGCGTAGGCGAAATCGATAGGCGATGACTCTTCGGGGAGATCTATCACTTCGCCGAGGGGAGTCAGGACGAAAATCCGGTTTTTGAAAAAATCGGTTTTGAGATGTTCGAGAAATTCGTGCGATTCAGTAACGTCTTTCTGCCACTCGGCGAGCTCGCGAATCCATTCGGGATTTATAGTTTTTGCTTCTTTGTAAGCGAAATGCGCCGCAAGCCCGAGTTCCGCCTCGCGATGCATTTCTTCGGTTCTGATTTGAATTTCGACCGTTCCTCCATCATCGGCGAAAACGGTGGTGTGCAGGCTTCGATAGCCGTTCGGTTTGGGGAATGCAATATAATCCTTGATGCGCCCGGGAAGAGGTCTCATTAAGGCGTGTATGTCGCCGAGCGCTTTATAGCAATCCGCGACAGTCGGCACAATGATACGGAGCGCGACAATGTCGTATATTTTTTCAATATCGCCGTCATACCGTTTGAGTTTTTTGTATAAGCTGTAGAGATGCTTGACGCGATAGTCCGAATGGAAATCGGTAAAGCCTTTTTTTGAAAGCTCTTTTTGGAGAATACGGCGCACCTTGAGAAGATTTTTTTCGGTCGCGGTTTTTTTTTGGCCGCGGAGTTCAAGGGTTTGCCTATATTCTTCGGGGAACGCGTATGGAAACGAATAGTCTTCGAGCGCGCCTTTAAGCCGTCCCATGCCGAGGCGATCCGCAAGCGGGGCGTATATCTCAAGCGTCTCAAGCGCGATGCGGCGGCGTTTTTCTTCCCGCACATGCGCAAGCGTTTCCACATTGTGGAGCCGGTCTGCGAGTTTTATGAGAACCACGCGGATATCTTGAGAGCTCGCAACAAAAAATTTTCGCAGGCTCTCGGCATGCCGCTCGAGACCGCGGTATTTGAGTTTGCCGAGTTTCGTGACGCCCTCGACAAGAAACGCGATTTCATTCCCGAATTCTTTTTTGATTTTTTCTTCCGGAACCCCGCCGTCCTCAATCGTATCGTGGAGGATTCCCGCCGCAATCGTTGCCGCGTCCATATGCATGCGCGCAAGCGTTTCGGCGACCGCAGAGACGTGGATGAAATAAGGCTCTCCGGAGAACCGTTTCTGTCCGCGATGCGCTTCCTCGGCGAACATATATGCGCGGCGGACAAGCGCGGCGTTTTCCGGAGAAGGATCGTGAAGAAGCGAGACGAGTTCATTGGCGTTTTTCATGTTAAAATTATGCATTATAGATTATATTTTGTCTATCTTCCAAAAAATGTTTTTTTATTTTATGATTTTATAAATGCATTGAATGTAAAGGAGAATCAGATTGAACAAACCAAAACATATTGTACTTGTGAACACGGGAGAATCCCCCTATAACCAGGGAAAAGTCCCGCTTGAAACCGCCTTTGATCTCACGCTCCGCGGCGAAGAGAAAATATATGAGCTCACAGCGATCTTGGGTGATCGTTTTGGGAAAGACGAAGTCGTGCATCTTATTTCGAGTCCGTATGGCAGAGCGCTTCATACGGCAAAAGCCATTGTACCCGCGAGGGATTTCACCCTGCACGTTCACGGCAAGGGTGCGACAATTTTTGACCGCACGATTCGGATTATACCGGATCTTGAAGAGATGCGAGGGTATGATCCTTTTCTTGTGCGAGCGCTTGTATTTGGCGGAGATGCGGTGGTTGACAACATTGTCGTACAATATGAGCGTCCGCGCACGAATCCGTATGGATTATCGTTTAATAAGTTCTTTAGCGCTAAGGGATGGCTTTATGTGGATAAGGATTATCTCAATCAAAGAGGTGTCAATGTGCTTGGGAAATTCATGCATATAGAAACCTCGCTCGCCATGCGCGACAGGATGAAAGGATGCATCCAGTCCTACATTGCCGACGTGTCATCGGATGTTCCATGGAGCATCATCGCGATCTCGCATCAAGATCCGATCAAAGCGTTGACGGGAAAGGTTGTTGGTCCGAGCGGTTTCGTCGCGATGACGCCAGACGCGTTTGGGATTTGATTCTGCGTTGCGCTGTTTGTTAAACAGCGCTTTTTTGTTGTATATTTTATGTATGGATATGAAGAATAATCTTGAAACGGCGATTTTCGGCGCCGGATGTTTTTGGGGCGTTGAGGAGGAATTCGCAAATGTTGCGGGCGTCAAAAAGACCGAGGTCGGTTTTTCCGGCGGTATAACCGAAAATCCGTCTTATAAAGACGTTTGCACGGGGGAAACGGGGCATGCGGAAGTTGTTCGGCTCGAATATGATCCGCGCGAGGTTTCATATCAAGAACTTTTGAAAAAATTTTTTGAGGTGCACGATCCGATTCAAGTGAACCGCCAGGGTTTTGATTTCGGGTCGCAGTATCGCTCCGTGATTTTCTACATAACGCCGGAACAAAAAGAAACGGCGGAGAAATACAAAAAAACCCTTGCGGAATCGGGAAAATACAAAAAAGAAATCGCGACTGAAATCTCTCCCGCCGGCCCCTTCTACCGCGCTGAAGAGTATCATCAGCGGTATCTCCAAAAAAAAGGCCTCAAAGTATGCTGAAAATTCGGTAATATATTTTTTTTTCGTCAATCTTCCCCGCCCGTATCCGCCATGCTAGAGTGGCGTGTATCATGAAAAAAGTTCCCCTCGCGCTTTTCTTTCTCTTCTTTCTCCTCCTCCTCCCCTTTCTCCTCTTCCTCTTCTTCCCCGCCTCCGCTTCCGCCGCGACACTCTCCCTCATCGACGACGAAACCGGCGGGGACTGCGCAATAAT
>JAKEFN010000004.1 GCA_022616085.1 bacterium | reverse complement strand
TTCAAATCAAGTCATAGCTCAAAACAATAAAATCATGTTTGCTACTCCGGTCTTGAAATTACGGCTGCGCATCGCCCCTCGCTCGTCGTCGTAGAGTCTACGTCTTCCTCGCTCCAGACGACGCTCGCTCGTAATTTCAAGGCCTCGCTACGCGATTTATTTTGAGATAGGTTCTAATGTGCTACGCCGAGTTGAAGCCCAACTCCCGACACTTTTGAAGAGCGAATCAGGCTGGAATAGCCTGTATGTTGATTATCACCCGCCATTTGTAGAGCGGCTATGGCTCTTCTATTTCGCCATAGATCGCCATAGATATGACTCTCGGCGGCGGTATCGCAATCGCGGGCATCGCGTTCGCCGTAGTCGCCGCATATTATATTTTCAAAAAATATAACAAAAACTAGCTGTGCGCCCTGATCTCAAAATCGAGGCTTTTTTTGATCCTTGAAAAGATTGACAAAATCTATAAAAAAAAGTAAAATAATCACGTTAAAAAAAATAGATCTTTGATTTTTTCAATCAACAAAATCCTCAAGAAAGGAGGAAAAAATGCCGCAAAGGCACCACATAAAAGAGACAAGCGCGGGTCTTACACTCCTTGCGCTTGGCATCGTTTACGGCGATATCGGGACGAGCCCACTGTACGCAATCCGGGAAACGTTTAACCCTGCGCATGGAATTGTGCCCACCGTCCAAAACATCATCGGCGGCATATCAGCGGTATTCTGGGCGATCATGATCGTCGTATCGCTCAAATATGTAGGATTAATTCTCCGTGCGAACAACCGCGGGGAAGGCGGCATCATGGCGCTCCTCGCCCTTGCACAATCGTCGATCAAAGACCGCGCCCGCCTCCTGCCTGTCGTTGTATGCGCGGGTATTTTTGGCGCCGCGCTATTCTATGGCGATGCGGTGCTTACCCCCGCAATCTCGGTTGTCTCCGCGGTTGAAGGGCTGGAGATTGGCACAAGCGTCTTCAAGCCATATATCCTGCCGATTTCCGTTGCGGTCATTGCCATGCTTTTTCTATTTCAGCGTTACGGGACCGCGCTCATCGGGACCTTTTTTGGTCCCGTCATGATACTGTGGTTTCTCTCTCTTGGAGCCGTCGGAATTCACGGCATAATGGCGAACCCCGTAATTCTGCATGCTCTTAATCCCCTCCATGCATTCCACTTCGTAACAGCGCATGGAGTAGGTTCGTTTCTCGTCCTCGGTGCGGTGCTCCTCGTCTTCACCGGCGCAGAAGCGCTCTATGCCGATATGGGGCATTTCGGGAAACGGCCGATACGAATCGCATGGTTCGGGCTTGTCTTTCCGTCGCTCGCACTCAATTATTTAGGCCAAGGTGCGCTCCTTGCGTCGGACATTAAGACGCTTGAGAACCCATTCTACTTATTGTTTCCCTCGTGGGCGCTCTATCCCATGATCGTCCTCGCTACAATGGCGACAATCATCGCATCGCAGGCAACCATATCAGGGACGTATTCACTAACGAAGCAGGCCATCCAGCTTGGATTCCTGCCGAGGATGAATATCTCGCATACTTCGGCGAAAACAATCGGACAAATTTATATGCCCGGTGTAACAATCGCGCTTGCCGCGCTTGTCATCGGAGCCGTTCTTTTGTTCGGATCTTCGTCGAATCTTGCCGGAGCATACGGTATTTCCGTAACCGGCACGATGCTTATCACAACGTTTTTGACATTTTTTGTCCTCCGCTTCGCGTGGGGATATAATTTGTTCGTCTGCGTCCTTACGACAGCTTTTTTCATGACTGTTGACCTCGCATTCTTCTCTTCAAGCCTCGCAAAGGTTCTTGAGGGAGGATGGTTTCCCCTTACGCTTGGCGCAGTCGTCTTCGTCATCATGATGACATGGAGGCGCGGACGGGAAATCCTGTATGATCGTCTTCGGGATTCATCGAAACCGCTTCATGGGTTTGTAAAAAATATGAATCACATGGGTGCCGTACATATCGATGGGACCGCAGTGTTCCTCACGCGGACGCCCGATATGGTTCCTCATGCTCTCTTGAGCAATTTAAACCATAATAAGGCGCTCCACGACCGGAATATTTTCCTGACGGTTGAAATAGAGGAAATTCCACGTGTTCCCTTTAATAAACGCGTGACTGTGGAACCGCTCGGGAATAATTGCTTCCGGATCATTCTGCATTATGGATTCAAAAACAGGCCTGACGTGACGAAGGCTCTTACGGAGGAGCTTGCCGGCAACAACGGCCTCACGATAGACATGGCGGAAACGTCGTTCTTCCTGTCGCGAGACGTTGTAATCCCAAGCGAGACGCTCCTGACCGGAATGTCATTCTGGCGCGACCGGCTCTTCGAGACTATGATAAGGAACCAGAAAAATGCGGTGGAATATTTCAATATTCCCGTCAACCGCGTAGTTGAGCTTGGTTCGCAGATTGAGATTTAATTAATAATGTTGAACATCTTAACCCGTCTTTCCACTTAGGAAAGGCGGGCTTTTCATTTATGGAGGAGTTTCCCTACAAGCTGTTTTAAGGCCTCTGAAAGCAATTTTGCCGATGTCACCTGCTGGTTCAAAATATCTTTCACCGTTTGCGCGTTTTCGGCATAAAATTTATTCCAGTAAGGCGCGGGATCAAAAGTCCCAAGCGCGTCATTGGTATCAAACTCGCTATAGTATCCGGTCATCTTAATGACCCGCTTCGGCGCAATGTGGGTGTGGGGGCCGGTGGAAAATCCCGTATTGTCTCCGAGTGCCACCGGATCGCCGATCTTGAGCTTCTGCCCAGGGACAACCAACGTCCTCTGGCAGTGCATGAATGTAATCTCTACAAATGCTTTCTTGCCGTCGTTCGTATGCTTCCATGCGTCAAACTCGTTTTTTGAAAGAAGCGCGACATAATGCCCCGCGCCGGTCGGCTGAAAAGCGACTTTTGTTACTTCGCAATCAAACGGCGCGCGAATCGTTTGGCCTGTCGCAAGCGCGGCGTCTTCGCCATTGTGGCGCTTGAAGCCGAATGCCTCATACACGGGATCGGGAACGCCCCACGGTTTATTTACCTTATATGGCCTGACCGGATACCAAAGTTCAAGTTGCATAAGAATATTATAATTCAGCGCATTGCTTAAAAATATTGACAACTTTAGTGATATATAATATATAAAAGAGGAATGTTCCAATGTAAATTCTGGGGTCAAATGCAATTTTTTTAATAATGATTAACGATAATATTTTTTTGCTATTTTCGGAATTTCTTGTATGATACCACGTTCCAGCGC
>JAKEFN010000038.1 GCA_022616085.1 bacterium | reverse complement strand
AGCTTGAGTATACGAGACTTCACGACGGCGTATCGTGGTACGAGCAGAAAGCAATCTATGCCAGAATGGGGACTCGATTTGCGCTCAGTGCGTAGGTCCTAGATATAATGGGATTCTTGCTATAATAGACCTCTTCATCGGCGCGGCGCAGTTTTTTTTGCTGTGCAGCTATTTTCTTGTATTATTGAAAAATAAACATGTCTCAAAAAAATATACTCATTTCGGTTTTTGTTCTCTGCGTCTTATTTTTTATTATCGGAGTGGTTCTCATCGAACCCTCCCGCATCGGCCTCTGTCCCGAGGGGAATCTCGCTTGCAAGCAGTCGCTCCCGCTTTATAAATACGCCCAGTCGCTTCTCATCATGTCCGGCGTTTTGTTCGTCGCTGCTCTTGTTGCCGCGTCTCTGCCGTTTGGAGCGTTCAAAGCATGGGGAATTTTTTCCCTTTTCTATATACCTCTTGCGGCGATGGGGATTGCCGCGTTTCCATCGCTTGAGATATATGCGGGCGGCATTTTGACGGCATGGATTGCCGCCGCTATCTACGTAATTGGGGCGGCGGGAGCTATAATCTACGGGCTCGGCGCGGGAGACGACGAAATATAGTTTGAGGCTATTGGCACATTGCCTTAAGCGCGAAGAGGTCTTCGGGGGAGGGAGATACGCGGACGCTGTTTTCTTCACTCATGAGGTAATGCATGATCGAGCGCGGATCTTCTACATGCCCGATGCCGAGAGCGTGGCCGAATTCGTGCGCCAAGACGAGCACAAGATTTTTTTCATCCTCGAAAGAATAAATTCTGATTGCATCCCCGGTGTAATTCCCTTGGTCAAACGGTTTTCCTCCGATTTGATTATATTTTTCTACATCGAGATTTGCTTCTCGGGCGATGCTGTTGAGAGAGTCGACGAGTTCATTGAGCGCGCGCCTTTGTCTCTCAAGATCGTTTTCTTCGTTTGTAAGTTTTTGGTACACATCTTCCGGCGCGCCGCCTTTTTTGTTCCATAACGAGACTTTTTCGTTATGTTCCGCAAGGCTCTGTTCGTAGATTTTTTCAAGCGATTCGAATTGCTTTTTAAGCGCCGCATATTCTTCGGTCGTTTTTTCAATTTGTTCATCAAGCGTTTCGAGCCGCTCTGTTTTTGCGGAGCTTTCGTTGTAGACGAGATGCACGGCAAAGCGCGCTTCGGGATCATATTCGAAGAGCGGGAGCCCCGCGGGATCCTCCCATACTGCTTCCGCTTTTTTCAGGGCGGACAGAAAGCCGTCTCGGGTTATATCAAACCGTCCGTCGAACTCCCCAATCGAGTAATAAAGCGTCTTCTCGCAGGGAGTTTTTGCCGCTTCGGTATAAAAATAAAAGGTGATTCCGGCGACAGCCGCAAGAATTAAGAAGTTAAATGCCCGCATTGCTCCATTATATGAAATATTGACAGAAAAATCCTTTTTACATACTATTGTGCTGGGAAGAAACAGACAGGAGGATAAAATGTCTGATTTCGAAAATTTCAAGAAGCGTATCGAGCGCGAGCTCCTCACTCACCGCGTCATAACGTCAAACCCTTTTACCGCATGGTGGGAAAAGGGTGAGATGAACCTGGAACAAGTGCGGGCGTTTATCGTCCAATTTTCGGTTTTCTCGAGGCGATTTATAGTTGCGCAAGCGCTAAAGGTTGCCAACTCCGATTCATTAGGAAGCATGCGCGAATCGAGGGAAATTCTCGCAAACGAGATTGGAACGGCTTTCACGAATAAAGGGACGGTTGACGGAGGCATATATCGGCCGGAGCAAGGTCATTATGAATGGCTTCTTGCCATTGGTGAGAGAATCGGCCTTGCGTTTGGTAACATGGGGAAGTTAGAACACGGAACTCCGGAAACGCTTCTTTTTTGCGACGAGCTCGTTCGACGTTACGGGAGCGAAGATTATAAGGTGGCCCTTGCTTCGGGTTTTGCCGTAGAGAATTGGGCAAATGCGGGGTTTTGGAAGCAGCTTATTGCTGGATTTGAGATATTCAACAAGAAGAGAGAAGAATATCGTAATTTCCTTCTCCCCCTCCACTTTTTCGTTTTTCACGACCGGCTTGAGGATAAACATGCCGATCATACATGGAGCGAATTGGAAAAGGTCTATTACGAAGGACTGCGAACCAGCAATCCTATCGACGAAGATAAATTTATTGCCGATGGCAAGCGAATGCTCCTCGGCGTATGGATATTTTGGGAAGGCTTGGATAAACAACGTAAGGAAAAGGAATTGGAGAACTAAATTTTTTTTTGAAACTCCGAAATGTCGGAGTTTTTTTTGTCTGCGAGGTATGATAGTTTATAATAATGAAATTGGTCGGAATTGATTACGGAGAGAAGCGGGTCGGTATTGCGCTTTCGGACGAGACCGGCGCGTTTGCATTTCCGGAAGATGTTTTTCAAAACGACCGGAACCTTATCCATCGCATAGAAGCGCTTTGCGCCCGAGAGAGCGTAGAAGGGATTGTTATCGGGGAGTCGCGGGATTTCAAGGGCGCGCCGAATCCGATTTATGCGCGCGCGAAGACGCTCGGGGAAGAGCTCGCGAGACGACTTAAGGTTTCGGTTTATTATGAGCCTGAATTTTTGACATCGGCGGAAGCGGAGCGCATGCAGAAGAAAGACGAACAGCACGACGCCCGCGCCGCGGCGATACTTTTGCAAAGTTATATAAACGCCAAGTCGTAATATGCCAAACAAAATAACGGTTGCAATTATTCATGGAGTGGGGAAACAGGAGCCGGATTTCGCTGAACCGACTGCGCGGCTTCTCAAAAAATATTTTTCCCGCGAAGTTGGGAGCGCGGAGGGGCTTGTCATTAAGCCTGTGTATTGGGAGCCGGTGGTGCAGGGCGCGGAGGATCTGCTCTGGAAGCGGGTAAAAGAAGGCGGGCGAATCCGTTGGCGGAAGTCGCGCCGCTATGCGATTGACTATGGCGGCGATGCACTCGCATATCAGCCGACCCCGTGGGACCGGACTATGTATGACGAAATTCACATGGTCTTTGCGGCGGCTTTAAACGCGCTTGCGGAGGAAGCGGGGGAGAACGCTCCGCTTTGCGTCATATCGCACAGTCTCGGCACGGTGATCGCGAGCAACTATTTCTATGACCTCTCCCAGGAATATTCTCGCGGGCGCGTTATCCTCTCCGATACCATGCGATCCCGCATAGGAGACACCCCTCTGGAGCACGGAAAGACGTTTAGTCATTTTTATACTATGGGAAGCCCGATTGCGGTATGGGCGCTTCGCTACGGGGTGGAGAATTTCGGCGCGCCGATCAGTATTTCCGGCGAATGGGTAAACTATTATGACCCTGACGACATCATCGGCTATCCATTGAAAACCTTGAACGACTCTTACAACCAAGCAGTTATGGCGGATGTTGCCGTCAACGCAGGGGGCATATTAAACTTCTGGAATCCGTCCTGCCACAGCTACTACTGGACGCGCTTGAGCGTGATTAAACCCATCGCCCAATCCCTTGCGCGGCTCTTCCGGGCGGTAAATACGTAAAAACTCTGGACATCCTTGTCCAGAGTTTAAAAAACTAGTATTGCCGGCAGGTTCTGTAAGCTTCCTGCTACCTCCCGTTCACCATCCTTTCCGTGATGGTGCAATGCTCCCCTGTGGGAGCCGGGGGTGTCGGTGCCACAATTTGGTGGTTGAATATAATAATATATTATCTGTGGGGGTGTGTACCTCGGCAGATAGAGCGCTGCTGGCTGGCTGTACCTGTATCCTCCTCTCAAGATTGTCTCGATTGGAGACACCCCTGTTATCCGGGAATACACATAATCCCCGGCGGCGACCCCACCCAAAATTTCCCACCACTGGGCCGCTTTTGCCGCCGGAGCGGCGAGAACTATACCAAAAACAAGAAAAAGCGGAATTGCTTTTTTCATCTTTCACCTCTTTTATTGAAGTCCGATTTATATATAATTCTATACGAAATTGAGCGTTTTGTCAAGCGAAAATTGGCCGACAAAAAAACCTTTTTTCAAGCCATTTTTTCTCTGTTTCCGTTCATCCATGTATAATGTCTGAATGGATGAAGGGAGCAGCAAAAAAGACGGGCTCAACGATCGCCAACGGGAGGCGGCAGGACATTTGGACGGCGCGCTTCTTATTGTCGCCGGAGCGGGGGCGGGAAAGACAAAGACGCTTGTCCATCGTATCGCGCGGCTTATAGAAAACGGGGTCGCGCCGGAGAATATTCTTGCCATTACATTTACCAACAAGGCGGCGGGAGAAATGCAGGAGCGGGTGGCAGAAATGCTCGAAAGAAGGGACGCTCCATACAGCTCGCGCCCGTTTGTGGCGACTTTCCACGCGCTTGGAGCATTTATTCTCCGAAACGACGGAGAGCGCATCGGCTCGCCGCGGAATTTCACCATACTCGACAAAGGAGACTCGCTCTCGCTTATCAAAAAAGCGGTCAAAAGCGAGAACCTTGATCCCAAACAGTTCGCCCCGTCCCGCATTCAGGGGGCGATATCCCGTGAAAAAGGAGAGCTTATTGACTGCCGAACGTATGCGGAACAAGCTCGCGGAGAATATTTTCCAGCAATTGTCTCCCGCGTATGGGCGGAATACGAAGCATTGCTTGCCAAAACAAAATCGCTTGATTTTGACGATCTTCTCCTCCGCGCAGTTTTGCTTCTCAAAGAGCACGGCGATGTGCGGGAGCGATATCGGAACCGTTTCAAATATATTCATATTGACGAATATCAAGATACTAATACCGCCCAATACGAGCTCGCGCGGCTTTTGGCGGATGGTCACGGAAATATTTGCGTTGTCGGCGATGCGGACCAAAATATTTACAGTTGGCGCGGCGCGAATATACGCAATATCTTGAATTTTGAAAAAGATTATAAAAATGCAAAAACCGTGCTTCTTGAAGAAAATTACCGATCGACCCGGACCATTCTTTCCGCCGCAAATGAAATTATAAAAAAGAACACTCTGCGCAAAGAGAAGAATTTGTTTACTCGTGGCGCGGAAGGCGAAAAAATATCGCTTTTCGGCGCGTATGATGAAACAGAGGAGGCGGAATATGTTGCGGAGAAAATAAAAAATATTAAAAAAGGCGCGCGCGGGAATATTGCCGTCCTTTTTCGGGCGAATTTCCAATCGCGCGCGCTCGAGGAAGCCATGCTTTCGAACAACGTGCCGTATGAGCTTATCGGCACGCGGTTTTTTGAACGAAGAGAAATAAAAGACGCACTTTCATTTATACGCGCGGCGCAGAATAGAGAAAACATTCTTGATTTTGGCCGCATCATCAACGTTCCTCCGCGCGGAATCGGAAAGACAACGTTGGAAAAAGTGCTTGCAGGCGGCTTCGGCTCGCTACCGGCGCGGACGCGCGAAAAAATAACCGAGTTCGAGAAAATACTTTCGGATATCGGAACCATGCTCGAAAAAGAGCCGCCATCCGCCATCACCCGCTTTGCGCTTAGGCGGAGCGGCATACTCGGCATGTATAGGAAAGAGAACGAAGAAGAGCGCGAGCGGCTCGAAAACCTCGAGGAGCTCGTAACGGTCGCGGCAAAATACGATTCCTACCCCCGCGAGGAGGCGCTTGCCGCTTTTCTCTCGGATGCCGCGCTTGCGTCCGACCAGGATGACCTCCGAAAAGGCGGCGAGGCGGTGAAGCTCATGACTGTTCATGCGTCAAAAGGGCTTGAATTCGGGCATGTTTTTATTACGGGTCTCGAGCAAGGGCTTTTTCCGCACGATTCGTTCGGATTCGGCGGAGACGGCTCTGTCGACCGCGCCGAGGAAGAGCGGCGGCTTTTCTATGTCGCGCTCACGCGCGCCGCGAGACGCGTATATCTTACGTTTGCAAGCACGCGGACTATTTTCGGCTCGAAGCGAGCGAACGCGCCATCGGAGTTTTTGTCGGACATATCGGAAGAGCTTATGGACTATGAAACATAAAGCAAAGAAATCTCTCGGCCAGCATTTTCTCACTTCCCCTGCAATAGCGGAGAGCATCGTTCGCGCGGGAGAGGTGACTGGCCGCGATATCGTGCTCGAAATCGGCCCGGGCACGGGCATTCTCACGCGCGAGCTTCTTTCCCAAGCGAAACGGGTCGTTGCAGTCGAGAAAGACGATCGGCTCTACGAAGAGCTTGGGGAGATATTTAAAAATGATATACGGAAAAAACGTTTGACGCTTATGCATGGGGATATTTTGTCATTTGATCTTCTTTCTTCGAATCTTAAGCCCGGAGCATATATTCTCGCCGGCAACATTCCCTATAACATCACCGGCCGCATAATTCGGCGTTTTTTTAACAGAGAGAGGCTCCCAAAACACGTATGCCTCATGGTGCAGAAAGAAGTTGCAGAGCGGATTCTGGCAAAAAACGGCAAAGAAAGCATACTCTCCATTTCGGTCAAGGCGTTCGGAGAGCCGCACTATGCCCGCACCGTTCTTCGCGGAAGCTTCAATCCTCCTCCGCGCGTCGATTCGGCGGTTATCGCCGTCCGCCATATTTCTTCGAATAACTTTGAAAAAATTTCGGAAGATATTTTTTTTGACTTAGTTAGAAAAGGTTTTTCGCACAAGCGGAAGCTTCTTATCGGAAATCTTTCCGGCTCTTCTCGAGAGAAAAAACACTGGGAGGGCGCGTTCGCGGCGTGTGGCGTTGAAGGGAATGCCCGCGCGGAAAATCTCGAAACCAAAGATTGGTTTTGTCTTGCCGGCGTTGCCAATTATCCACAAGCGGAATAGGGCTCGAGAGGTGTTCATTTGCTATACTATTTCTAGAGCGATGTAACGCTTTGAATCGCTGTGCAACAGTCTTATCTACCGAGCGCGCATATTGTGATATTTATGTTACTCGCGGTTATACTCGTCGGGGCCGTTTTCGTATTTGCCGGTTCTTCTGAAAAAGATTTTGAAGGCGGAGGGGTGTCCGAGCGCGGTATCAATGTGGATATTTCTCACGACCAAACTGGACCGAGCGTCTCTCCGGAGAGGATATCGATTGGGGGACAAAGCGGCACTGTTGAAGCGGCGGGATTGTCGGAATTCAAAAAAGCCTTCTCAAATTTGCCAGAAAGCCAGAAGTCGCTTATCGCTTCTCTTTCTCCTGAAGAGCTTTCATCGATCATTGATGCGGATAAAGAAAAAATTATCGGCACCCTCATGGAGAAGCTCCCCCCCTCTGCTTACGAGGACGAGCTTGACGGTTCGCGGCTTGTTCTTATGGGCGACTCTGATATTACCCCCTCGTTTGTCGCGGAATACGGAAATCGGATTGCGGAAATCGTATATGACCACTTTGCCGTGACGGAGGGCCACGAACTTTTTTTGATTCAAGAGATGGCAAGCGAAAATGATACCGGAAATCAAGGTATTCCTCGCGCGGCGCAAAAATACGAAACGCGGACCGAAGAGCTTCTCTCCATGGAAGTTCCGGAGATCCTTCAGGACGCCCACATGACGCTTACAAATGCTTTTCATAACACTTCTCGCATCCTTGCGCAAGCGTCTTTCGGCGGGAGTGTTGCCGATTTACAGCAATTTCTTTCGGTTCTTCTTTATTACAACCAAGAACACGAGCGTATCGAGGAATCCCTTCGCATCATGAGTATATATTTTGATGAGAAGAATGTTCATTTTAAGAAAGGAGAGCCGGCATATATATTTGCGGCGAATCGGATGGAAGAATAGTTTTTTAACGCCTAAAACAATGTTTTTGCACATTTTTAGAAATAAAGCCAGCAAAAAAATCGTCGTTGGCTTGGCGCTTATGTTTTTTTTGTTCGGCGGTATTTTGGGGTTGGCGAACCGGGCATATGCGCTTAGCTTCTTGTCGCCCGTCGTGCCGGTCATCGTTATCGAGGATGTGCCGTTTGATCTGAAAGAACTTCTTATGGACATTCTCGCCTGGACAGCGAAACTTTTTGCCTTGAATATTATTCAGGAAATCCAAGTGGAGTGGGTAAATACCGGCTGGCTTGACGGAGGGGGCGAGTCCTTGTATCTTCCCGAACCGAATATTTTTTACGGCAAATATATGGATGAGATCGCGAACATTTTCATCCAAGATAAAATTCCCGAATTTCAGACTCCATGGGAGCACGATTTACAGGCATATTTTACCGAGTCTTATTACACGCCTCTGGATGAAGTATATGACGGCGTTCCGGACTGGGACTGCTTTATGCAGGACTGGGACTGCGGGGGCGGCTCTCGGGGTCTTATGGCGTCTACGCGCGGCATAAATAACCCCCTAGATGCCACTTTGCGCGCCGCTGATTCCATGATTAAAGATCTTGATCTCGAGATCAAGCATAGAAGCGAAGAGCTTCTCGCAAACGACGGTTTCATTAACCGTAAAGAATGCGTCGAGCAGACGGACGGCGGGTGCGTATTCTGGAGAAATATCACCCCCGGCAGTGCGGCGAAAGACCTCTTGCAGACCCATTTTGGGGCGCAGGCAGAGACGCTTATAGCCGCGGATGAATTTTCAGAAACCATAGCCGATTTGGTTGGCGGGTTCATCTCCTCCCTTTTCTCAAGTCTTGCGGTTGACGGTCTTCGGAATTTGAGCGGAGGTTCTCTTGAACCTTTTTATCCTGGTTCTCCTCCGCCGGCAACTCCGCCCCCAGGATCACCGCTTCCGCCCGCTCCATCGGGGCCGCAGGTTCCCGGAACTCCTGGCTTTGACGGTTTTTGCGATCCCAGTATTCCGAATGATCCCGATTGCCCCGTCGATTCTGGCCCGCCTCTGCCGCCCGGTCCGCCGATTCTTCCGGGATAGAAATATTTATTGAATTTTTGCCGCAATTTTCGCTCATTGCAAATAGTAATCGCTATCATGTTTAAAAATTTTTTCAACGGGCACATTAAAAAAGAGCATAAAAAAGCGTTTGCTTTGTTTTGCGTTGCTGTAATAATTATATCGTTTGCCGCGCCGTATAGCGCGCATGCGCAGCTTAATCCTTTCACAGCCGTAGCGAATCGTGTCGCAGGTGCGGTTACTGATACGGTGGGCGGATGGATTGTAGACGGCATTGCGTGGATGGCAAGCGAGGTTGCGGACCTCGCGCTCCAGTTTGCCCTTATTTCCGGTTGGGTTCTCGATTACGCCGTCTATTTTTCTCTCAACATCGGGGCGCTTGTCGATGGGGGGAACGATCTCAATTTTGTTAAATTCGGGTGGGGGCAGTTTCGCAACCTTGCAAACCTCTTCTTTATTTTTATTCTTCTCTATATTGCGGCGACAACCGTTCTTAACGTGTCCGGACATAATACGCGGGCGCTTCTCGCCCAGACTATTGTTGTCGCGTTTCTTGTCAATTTCAGTTTTTTCATCTCCGGCCTCATCATTGATGTTACCAATGTCGCCGGCGGAACGTTTTATCAAAATATCTGTCTTGAAGACGAATGTTTGAGAGTCGGCGACTTCAGCAAGGGAATCGCATATATATGGGGGGACGCAATGAAAATCCAGACGCTCAAGGATGTTGCGGGCGCGACGTCCGAAGAAATGATCGCAATCGCTTCGATGGCCGCCGTCTTTTTTGCAATCGCGGGTTTTGTCTTTCTTTCCATGGCGATGATTTTTATCGGGCGCACCATTACGCTCGCGTTTCTTCTCATGCTATCTCCTTTCGGGTTTGTCGCGTTTCTCCTTCCCGGGGTTAGAAGCTATGCCTCCCGCTACTGGAGCATGCTTATAAACGAATCGCTCATCGCCCCCGTATTCCTTTTTCTTATGTTCGTGCTTTCTCGATTTCTTGGCGGATTCAGCGCAAAAGAGAATTTTGGGGACGGCATCGGCGCGCCTTCGGGGAGTCCTCATTTCGGGGAAGCAATCAAGAATTTGGTTTCCAGCAGTCCGGATCCGCAAAATGTTCACATTATTTTTTCTTTTGTCATGATGATCGGCTTTCTCATCGCTTCGCTCGCCGCAACGCGCTCTCTTGCGGGGCATGCGACGCAGGCAATGGCGAAGCTCGGCACCAAAGGGCTTGCTTTCGGCATCGGCGCCGGAATCGCCTTGGCGCGTTACGGAGGAGGATATGCGCGCGCGAAAGTAGGGCAGTCGTCCACGATGGCAAAAATAGCCCGCTATCAGCCGACATCAAAGTTCGGAAGAGCTGGGTACGGAGCTTTTAAGGGGGTGGGTAAGGTCGTCGGCACAATGGGCGGCGCTCTTGCCGGCGGTGCGGTCTCCGGCATGGGCGCTCTTGCCGCAAGCCAAACGCTTACCGGCGTCTCGGTCAAGCCGACCCTCATGAAACACGGCGGCGAATACGCGAAAAGCATGGAAGAAAAAGCGGCTAAAACCCTAAATCAGTTCCAGAAAGCGCGCATGAGCGGAGCGCCGGAAGATAAGGCATGGATGCGGCGGGAAGTGGCGCGGATATCCAAGAGCCGCGCTCCCGCCGATGTCGAGGCATTCAAGCGGCTTAAGGAAACGCCGGAAGGGCGCGGGGTTGTCGCGGCGCAGGAGATTGAGAAGGAGCTTGCAGGTATGAATGAAGCGGGCTTTATCGCCAAGACTGGCAAAGAAAAACAGGAATGGGCGGACAAAATTCTGCAGAATCAGAAAGTACGGAATTCATTTGAGCATGTTGACCACAGTGTATTTGCCAATATGGACAGCGACAAACGTATTGCTATGCTTCTTGCACGACTACCAAGCTCGTCACTCTTGAGTCTTATGAAAAATTCAGAGATTGACTATGATCGGCGCGTGGCCATTGTAGACAAGATTTTAAAGGATTCTGATCGTCGTCCTGAAATAGAGGATTATATACGGACGAGTCGTGATAGAGACCTTTGGGCCGGTGCAATCCATATGAACCCTCTGCCGTCGCAGCAGTCCCAATCACCGAATAAGTCGAAGAATCCATATGCATCCGGAAATCCTCCAGCGGGCACACCTTAATATTTATATGAAATATTCTCGCGCACAAATTGACGAACGCATCAAGTATCTGCCGAAGGATGTTCAACAGTCGATCGCTGATGTTGGCATTGACGCGGTTATTCTTGAAATTGGCAAAAAGCACGGGCTTCATATTGATAAAATCGGCATTCTTGCGGAAATTATCGCGCTTGTGCTCTATGGCCTTGAACACCCGAAAAATTTTATCACCCGTATTGCGGCTGAAGTAGGAGTATCTCGGCAAAAGGCGTCCGAAATTGCCGATGACGTCAACCAAAGGATTTTTTTGAAATTGCGCCAATCTCTCCGAGAAATGTATGGCGAGCTCGAACTAAAAAAAGAAGGAGAAAACGGCGGTCCCCCGGCTCTTCATACCGAACCGGTCTCGGCGGGAGAAAGCGTCCCCGAATCGTCCGCAAAAGACGCGACCGAGGTGTTTACACCGGTCCCGTCGCCGCGGTCTTACTCCGCGGAGAGCGGAAGATCCATTATTCAGCCCGCCCAAGGCCCTTTCACTGAAGAGGGCGCGGGCTCCTCAAAACCCATTACTTTTTCTCCGCCCGACGCGGTCGCTTCCAAGCCGGAACCTCGATTAAAATCATCCACGGAAGAATCAAAAGATCAGGCCGCTACACCGGAAGAACAACCCGGTTTTATGGATGAAAAATTCTCGCGCCTTTTCGGGAGCGAGGGGAACAAACAGCCCGAGCCGCCTTCTTCTCCGGCGTCTCCCGAAGAAGAGAAGCGGTCTTATACCGGAGGCGATCCGTATCGAGAGCCGGTTGAATGATTTAAAATTTATGATTTACGATTTAAGAATTACGACGGCGTACGTTACCGTTTTTCCATTCTTAAATCTTAAATCTTAAATCTGTTATGCGTTTTCAAGTACCACAATATATAGAAGTGGAAGATAAAATTTTCGGTCCGCTTACCATAAAACAGTTTATTTATGTTGCCGGAGGGGCAGGATTGGCGTATGTCGTGTGGAAGGCTGTTCCGAAGTTTATCGCATTGATTATTGTGCCCGTTATTATTGCGCTCGCGGTCGCTCTGGCGTTTCTCAAGGTTAACAACAGGAGTTTCGTATTCTATCTTGAATCGATGGTTCGGTATGTTTTCAGCGGCAAATTGTATGTCTGGAGAAAAATACCCGGCAAAAAGAAAAAACTCCCCCCTGCCGGGGCGCAAAAGAACCCCAATCTTTATGTTCCTTCGCTTTCAGAAAATAAATTAAAGGACCTGGCATGGTCCCTGGACGTTAAAGAGCGCATGCGCGAAGTTGAAGAAAAGAGAAGGGTTCAGGTCGAAAAGGGCATCAAGAAGGAAGGGGAGCAATAAATTTCATTATGGCAAAATTTCGCCCAGCGCAAGAGTTTATTCCGGTAAAAGAGATCCGAGACGGCGTTCTTATTTTGAAGGACGGCTCCATGCGGCTTGTTGTGATGGTTTCCACTATGAATTTCGCCCTCAAATCGCAAGACGAACAGCTTGCCATCATTCAGGCGTTTCAGAATTTTTTGAATTCGCTTGATTTTTCGATCCAAGTGCTTATTCAATCGCGGCGGCTTGATATACGCCCTTATATCGCCCTGCTCGAGGGCCGCGAGAAGGAGCAGGTGGGGGATCTCATGCGGATTCAGGTGAGAGAGTATATTGAGTTCGTGAAAGGTTTTACGGAGAGCACCAATATTATGGCGAAGTCGTTTTATGTCGTTATTCCGTATGAACGGATTTCATTCAAAAAAGAAGGGAGTTTTGCGGGGAAAATTGCCGCAGGGACGAGCGCGGGCAGTCGTGCGGGCGGAACCGGGTCGTCTGATGTGGATTTTTTTGAGGAAAACAGAATGCAGCTTGAACAACGCCTTGGCATTGTTGAGTCTGGCATTTCCGGCATGGGTCTTCGAATCGCGGCGCTTGGCACGGAAGAAGTTATCGAACTTCTTTATCATACATTGAACCCGGGCGAACAAGAGAAGCCGCTTCAGGTGGCGCAATAAAAGATTTATGATTTAAGAATAAAACCGGTATCAATCATCGTTTTCCATTCCTAAATCCTAAATCTTGAATCATATTATGAGTTTTCTAGAACTGCTTACAGGAAAAAAGAAAGATCTGAAGAAAAAAGACGAACCTCAAATCGCCTCTGTTTTCCCGGGTGAGATTTTTGAGACGGGGGCTATGGAACTTGAGGATGTTATCGCTCCGTCTGCGGTCAAGTTTTCTCCCCGCGAAATAAATTTGGGCGAAAAGATCGCGCGAACGCTTTTTGTCATGTCTTATCCGCGGTTTCTTCCCGACAACTGGTTTTCGCCGGTTGTGAATCTCGATAAGGTGTTTGATGTTTCCATTTTTATCCATCCTATCGATACACAGGCGATCCTTCGCAAATTTCAGAAAAAGGTGGCGGAAGTGCAGAGTCAGATCCATATGCGCGAAGAAAAGGGGTTCGTGCGGGATCCGGTGCTCGACACGGCATATCAGGACCTCGAAGACCTCCGAGACAAGCTTCAACAGGCGCAGGAGCGGCTTTTTGACATCGGACTCTATGTGACCATATATGCCGACACGAGGGAAGAGCTTGATAAAACCGAATCCGAGGTGAAATCTCTTCTTGAGTCAAAGCTTATTTATCTCCGTCCCGCGGTATTCCAGCAAGGAGAAGGATTTAAGAGTTCTCTTCCCACCGCAACCGACCTTCTCGGCGTTTATTCCAAGCTGAACTCATCTCCGCTTTCGAGTTTGTTTCCATTCATATCGTTCGATCTTACGTCTGATCGCGGCATTCTCTATGGTGTCAATCGGCACAACTCATCACTTGTTCTTTTTGACCGCTATTCTCTTGAAAATTACAATTCCATTATTTTCGCGAAGTCCGGATCTGGAAAATCATATGCGACGAAGCTCGAGATCCTTCGGACCCTTATGTTTGATACGGAGGTAATCGTCATCGATCCAGAGCGGGAATATGAATACATGGCGGAAGCGGTTGGGGGACGATATTTCAATATTTCGCTTACGTCAGAACATCACATCAATCCATTTGATTTGCCGGTGCCGCGCGAGGACGAATCGTCCGCCGACGTGCTCCGAGGCAATATCGTGAACCTTGTGGGGCTTTTTCGGATTATGCTCGGGGGCCTTACCGCCGAAGAAGACGCGATTATCGATCGCGCCATAACCGAGACATACGCGCTCAAAGACATAACACCGGAAGCCGATTTCTCAAAAGTAACGGTGCCGCTTCTTTCCGACTTTGAATTGGTGCTTGGAGGGATGGAGGGGGCGGAATCGCTTGCTCAGCGTCTATCAAAATACGCTCGAGGGACGTGGGCGGGATTTATCAACCAGCCGACAAATGTGCAGACAGACAAGAAATTTACCGTTTTTTCAGTGCGAGACATGGAAGACGAACTCAAACCAGCGGCGATGTATATTATTACGCATCATATTTGGAATTTAGTGCGGAAAGATTTGCGGAAACGCCTCCTTGTGATTGACGAGGCATGGTGGATGATGAAATCGGAAGACACCGCATCCTTTCTTTTCAGCGTTGCCAAACGAGGCCGGAAGTATTATCTCGGCGTCGCGACTATTACGCAGGATGTCGGGGATTTTCTCCGGTCGCCTTACGGCATTCCTATTATTACGAATTCATCCATACAGCTTCTTTTAAAACAGTCGCCGACTGCCATCGACGGAGTGCAAAAAACGTTCAATTTGACCGATGAGGAGAAGTATCTTCTGCTTGAGTCCGATATCGGCGAAGGCATTTTTTTTGCCGGCATGAAGCATGTGGCGATAAAGATTATCGCGTCATACGCGGAGGATCAAATCATCACCTCCGATCCGTCCCAGCTTATTTCCATTAAAAAAGCAAAAAAAGAAAAGGACGAAATCGTATAAGGCCGGTATTGTCCACAGAGGAATCGGCACGTTCGCATTTTTTCCTGTAAAATAAGAATAATATGGTAGCCCCTCTTGCAAAAGCAATTATATCGAAAACAGGGCGGTCTCTCGAGAAAGATGGCGGTAAAGAGGAAAGGGAAACCCCGTGGATAGCGATTATCATTATGCTTCTTCTTGCGTTTATTATCGACGTGCTGAATTTTATTGCGGCAGGGCTCATTGTGCTTCTTCCTCCTTTGGGTGTCGCTTTTTATATCGCGACAATCGCGGTTGCCATATTTATTTTTGTTGCGGCGAGGCTTATTCTTTTTGTAATTAAGAAAGGGAGTTTTGCCGATGTGATTTTGGTTATTTTCACGGGGGTTTTGGAAGCGACGCCCGGGGGTATTTTGCCCATTTGGACGTCAAGCGTTATTGTCGGAGATATTTTTCCAAAAATGTTTTCCGAGGCAAAATCGGTATTCAAAGCATAGATATAAATCCCATTGTGCATAAAAAATACTTTTGGAGATATTAGTTTGGTATACTGTATATAAGAATTTGATTTTTTGCTCATGAAAAACCAACGAATAAAAAAAAGAGCCATAGTCATCTTTGTCGCATTGGTTTGTTTTTTCGCGGTATCGGCTGGAGAGGCTGAAGCTCAAACGCTTTTTGGCGATATAAATAAAACCGTGAGCCTCACAAGCACCCCGCGCATTCCCGGATCGAACGAAGAGGTTCTTATCGAAATCAATTCAGTGCTCGCCAACCTCGGCACTTCTTTGATCACCTGGTATGTGAATGACCGTATCGTGCTTTCCGGTTACGGGGAACAGCGAATCTCCGTCCGTACAGGAAATCCCGGATCCGCGTCCGTGATCCGCGTTTCTATTTTGTCGGCGGGAAGCGTGCTTGAAGCTTCTATGGTTATCCGCCCTACGATTGCGGACGTTATATGGGAGGCGGATACTTATACACCGCCTTTTTATCGGGGCAAGGCCCTGCCGTCTACGGAATCAAAAATAAAATTATGGGCTGTCCCTGATATACGCTCTGACAGCGGCGCGCGCGTTTCTTCAAACAATCTTGTATATGAGTGGAGAATAAACGGGCTTCCCGTCCGGGAGATTTCGGGATACGGCAAAAATGCGGCATTTATCCAGTCAGGATATCTCGGACAGTCTAACGTCGCGGAAGTCGTCGCGCGGACGTCTGATGGCGTCATTTCGGCGAGCGGGAAGTCATATTATCAAATTGTCGAACCGTGGCTGGTTTTTTATGAAAAAAATTCCCTGACCGGCATTTTATTCAATACCATGCTCGGAAACGACGTCCGCTTGTCGAAGGGGGACAGCATCATCCTGCGAGCGGTTCCTTACTTTTTTGATCGAGACGCTCTTCAAGGGAGCAATGCGGCATATACCTGGAAACTTGATCGCGATATTATCGACCGCGGAACCAGTCCTTCTTATGAAATCTCCATCAGCTCGGGAGAAAATGCCGCCGTATCGGGTATCACCGTCGAGTATGATATCGATATTGAGGATCGACTTTTGCAGAGCGCTTCTCAAAAAATAAATGTGCGATATGACGAATAAATAATTATTTTTTATAGATTATGTCTGATAAAAAAGAAATTGGAAGAAAAATTCTCGTAGGGGTGATAATACTCCTTGCTGTTGTCGCGCTTGCGCTTATCATATACGGTATTTTTGTTGTTTCGTCCGGGGATGAGCTACCTTCCCCGCTCGGCGCCGGAGAAGGGGACGGCGGGGAAGACGCGGGCGGCATTGTGGAAGACGGCGGCGACGGAACAGGTCCCTTCGGCGACATACCAGGCGTTCCTTCCGGCGGGGTGCCAAGCGGCGTTTCAGACGCCGGCGATGGGACGCTTCCGGGCACTCCTTCCGGCGGCGTCGGTCCGGGGTCGGGCGCCGGGGTCGGATCGGATTTTGAAATACCGCGGCTTCGAGAGTTGAGCGACGTCCCTACCGCAGGGGTATATGCATTTGCGGACGAGGGCGTCATATTTACGCGATTTCTTACGCGGGAGAGAGGGCATATTTTTGAGGCGCGGATGGACGATACTCGCCTCCGCCGCGTAACAAATACGACAATACCCCAGATTTATCAGGCGATGTGGACGAATTCCGAAGAAAATCTTGTCCTTCGATACCTCGAGAACGGGACGGAACAGGTGGAGACTCTTCTTGCGCGGATTATTCCGGCAGAGGAAGGAGGCGCGGAGGGCCGTGTCGAGGGCATTCTTCTTCCGCAAGGTGTTGAAGAAATTGCTGTGGACGAAGAAGGGGGAGAGATTTTCTACCTTCTTCCTCAAGGCAATGGCGTTGTCGGATACATTACCGATATAAACGCATCGAAGCAAAAAAAAGTCTTTGAATCTCCCATAACGGAATGGATTCCGCAGTGGACGAAATCAGGAGACATCATTCTTACGACAAAGCCGTCCGCCAATATTTTGGGGCACGCATATTTCCTTGATGTGAAAAACGGCGAGCTTGAAAGAATTCTTGGAAACGAGCCCGGCATGACGGCATTGGTGAACCCGGACGGCACGCGGGCGATCGTCTCTCGCAATACCCGCGGCGGTTTCGAGACACTCATCTATGATATTAAAGAGGCCACTCTCGACCCCATAGGGATTAAGACTTTATCCGAAAAATGCGTCTGGAGCCGCGTGGATGCGACAATTGTATATTGCGGCATTCCCGTCTCGATTCCCCGCGGAGATTATCCGGATTCGTGGTATCAGGGGGCGATTGTTTTGAGCGACGGACTTTGGAGGATAGATACCGAACTCGGGACCGTGAAGTTTCTTCTCTCGCTCAATGAGGTGGATATTGCGAGCCTCTCGATAAGCCCAAACGATGAATTTCTTTATTTCATCAATAAGCGGGACTTGTCTCTTTGGAGCTACGAACTTTAGTCCTCGTCCTCAAAATGATTTTTTTCATGCGATTTAAGGTTTTTTTATGCGGCATCGCGCTTCTTGCCCTCTTTTTCCTCCTTCCCGATTTTACCTTTGCACAAGAGGAATTCAAATTCATCACCAACATCGGACGCGAATCCGGCGGCGATTTCTGTCTCTTGCT
>JAKEFN010000037.1 GCA_022616085.1 bacterium | reverse complement strand
TTTTTTTATGCTCTCCGTGCCGGAACAAGATTCCCCGCAAACTGATCTGTCGCGCGCTCCCATGTATATTCGCAGGCGCTTCGAGCGCATGCCGCACGCATCTCTGGCGTAAACGCGGCGCATTGAAGGGCGGCGACAGTAAGATTATCATCTACCCAGCCATTGGCGCCATTTTTTATCAAATCGGTATGGGGAAAATGGTTAACCGCCGCAACCGGCGTGCCGCACGCGTTCGCTTCAATCGTTACGATGCCGAACGTATCAATGACGCTTCCGAAAATCATCACATCCGCGCTTCGGAGAACCATACCGCGCATATCGCCGTCCGCGCGCCCGAAAAACCGCACATGCGGAAATTCTTTCTTCCAGCGCAAAACATCTCTCTCCGGTCCTTCACCCACCGCAACCATGGTGCCGGGAAGTTTCAAGCGGCAAAATTCCGGAAACCCTTTATCAATAGAAAGGCGGCCATAGTGGATGAAGACGGGAGACGGACCGAGGTCAATGCGTTCCCCGTCCATCCGAAATACCGAATGATCAATGCCGCGCGACCATAATTTCAAATTTCGGAATCCTCTGCTTTCAAGCTCTTGTTTGAGCGACTGAAGTGAAACCATTAATCCGCTGGGGCTTCGGTGGAACGCGCGCATGTATGCATAACCGAGCTTTTCCACGAAGCCGTAGGGGAGATAAAACTTCTCGCGGGCTATCTGCCCCGCTATTTCGGGGAAGCGGGTATGATACGCCGTTGTGTATCGGAGCTTCCGGCGATACGCATAATATTTCCCCATGAGGCCCAAGGGGCACTCCGTAGAAATATGTATGGTATCCGGCGTAAAATCGTCAAGAAGCGAAAAAAATTTCCGAATATTGCGAAACGTCGGTTTGACAAGCCGAACGACATCATACCCGGGGCAGGGGAAGCTCTCTTTCCATCTGTTGCGGGGCGCATCGGGGTTTTTTTCAAATGTGCGGGGCGAAATCACAAGGACATCCCATCCGCGCGCGCGAAGCGCCCGCTCGGTATTTAGGATCGAAGTCGTCACGCCGTTCATAAAAGGAGTATACGCGCCGGTTATAATGACAAGTTTCATCGATTTTTCCTTTCATTTCAAAAACAAAATCTTATGCCAGCCTATCATGCCGAGCTTGGAACGCAACTCTCTCTATACGTTACAGGCCATTTGAAAAAATAGTGTAAAAAAGGTAGAGTGAGGGCTGTTAGAGGAGTCGTATTGCGCCTGTCTTCAATGAAATAATGAAATATAAGTGGAAGGAGTCGCATAGTTTCTGCCTATCGGCAGACAGGGGTCTCGTGCGCCTGTCTTGCCACTACCCGCAAGCGGGAAAAACAGGATTGCGTTACAAAAATAAA
>JAKEFN010000036.1 GCA_022616085.1 bacterium | reverse complement strand
TAATTACAGCCAACGAAATTATACAAAGAAACAATTTTTTGTCAAATTCGCTCGGAATGTGGGAAGCGCAAGCATATTTGAGCGATAAGGAAGAATAGGCGTAAAAAAGCCGCAGGAAATTACCTGCGGTTTTTGCTTTAACTGCTCCACGACTTCCAGTAGTCGAGGATTTCCATTCCTGCCGTTTCTTTGGTCGGGATAAGCGGACTCCGCGATTCAAACATGATCGCAAGTTCGTCCACGAACGGCTGGTCTTTGCCAAGTTTCGGTTCCGGCCATGCTTCGTGCGCCGACGGTTGCGGACCATGCGCAAATCCTTGCGGATGAAACGTCATGTCTCCGGCGCCAACGATGCCGCCGCGCGCCGCGTAATCGCCCTTCGCGTAAAAGAGCGCTTCGTCCCAATTGTTGAAGTGGTGGTAGGGAAGCGAGTGGATATGGCGGGAAAGGAAGGTTGAAATCATCGCCGATCCGTCTTCGGTAGCGAATGTCGCGAAGTGTGTCGGATCGGTATGGTTTCGCGAGAGTGTTGGAAAATCTAAGTGCTTCGCCTGAATCAAAAATGGATATATGTTTCCGCTCCAGCCAGCACAGTCCAGGACAGAGTTCCTATATTCTATCCAGAAATAGTTATTCGCCCGCTTTACAAAAACGATGTTTGATTTAAAGCCTGATGAAAATTCCGTGTATTCATCAAACCTATCATACCTATCATATTGGTTCGGCACGATGCATTTTTCGTCATCATACGGCACTGATTTGATGAAGCCGTCAAAGGAAGGTTTCAGGAGTTTGTTTTTGCTCTCCATTCCTACGCGAAAAATTGCATCAAATGGTAAAAATGCATATAGCATGCCTTTTGGTATATAAATGTACGATTCGGGGGCAAAAAGAAAACCGCCGAGCCCTGAAATAAAAATGCCGTTTCCTCTGTGGATGTACCAGACTTCGTCACCGTCAACATTTTGCAACATGCCTGCCTGTTGGTTTTTTTTCTGATCACAGACCATGATGGAAATAGCGCCGTCAAGCGAACGCAGAAGCGATATAGAGAGTCTTGGCAAATATAGTGCCCGACTCACTTCATTATCAAGCCTGTATGCGCGCGGCTTCGAACTTTCCGGATAGTCCTTCTCAATCGCACCCAACGCTGAAGGATAACCTTCAACAATCGCCTGTGTTCCGAAGCTGTATTTTAGCGCATATAAGTTTTCTTTTGGCCGCGATGCGCCGTCAAAAGGAAGATTCTCAAAACCGGGCGCAACCACTTGCCGCGGCGGATATTCTTTGACTTTCATTCAAGTATCCTCTTTTTTTCCAGCTTGCATTATGACGGGTTATCACTATACTGTCAAACAGGCACAGATGGGAGGAAGGAAAAAATGTTAAATTTTGGCTATTCTTCAGAAGACCCGGCGATAATTCTCCAAAGGATGATGTCGGAGGCGACATTTGACCACGTTGCCGTAAGCGTCTTCAACCTAGATCAGTACAGGGATTTGTTTAAAAAACTCGGATTTACGGAAGGATATTACCCCGACCCAAAAAAAATAGGAAACCCCGAAACGGGCGATACGATGAAAACAGTCGTCATGGAGTCCGGGGTGCCGTTTGCGCTTATGGAAGGGGTTGACGGGAAGGACGCAGATGGAAAAGCTGTTCCATCCCAGATATCTCTTTGGAGCAAGCGAAACGGAGATTTTGCGGTTCAGCACATAGCTTTTCAGGTAAAAGATGTTGTTCGTCTCGCAAAAGAGTGGCGGAGGCGCGGCGTTCGATTTCTCACGGAAGATTCGGATGGAAACGTGGTGTTCCTTTCCGATATCGACAGGAAGGGGAATACCATAATCCAATGTTTTACCTTTCCGTTATGTCCGGGGGCATCTTTTTTGAGCTCAAGCAAGTTGTGAAGAAGGGGGAAACCATTCCTTCGCTTGCCGACCAGTTCCGCGACAAAAATGTCGCTGGTCTCTGGCATTATGTCGGCCGCGCCATAGAAGCCGAATGGTTTTTCAAAACGGATATTTTTGGAAGAGATTACCGTTGATGATTTTCCACCGCTTTCTAAGCGGTTTTTTTGCGTCTGTTCCCATAAAAAAGTATAATGGGTAAGCATATGGGGTTTTTTAGCTTCGGACGAAATAAAAAATCTGCGCGGAAGGATGAATCGCGCGAGAATGAAAAAAAAGCTCTGCAAATCGGGCTCAAGCGTGAGACAAAGCACAGTATTCTCGCGATCGTTTCTTTTGTGCTGGTTGTTTTTCTTGTCCTTGCCGCGTTCGGCCAGGCCGGAGTTGCGGGAGAGAAAATATATGCTTTCCTCGCATCCATTCTGGGGATGGGATATTTTTTGCTCCCGCTCGCGCTTCTTCTCGCCGGATTCGCTTTTCTCAAAGCGGTTCGCGCCACGGGAGTGCTTGCGCTCGCGATCGGCTTCGCTCTTTTTCTTTTTTCGGGACTTGGACTTCTTGACCTCGTGGACGGAGCCGGAGGAACACTAGGAAATTTTACCGCGGAAATGCTTGTCGGTTTTTTCGATACGATCGCGTCTTCCATTGTCCTTCTCGCTCTTTTCGGCATCTCTATCATGGTTATGTTCGATTCGCATTTCAAAATGCCGGAACTCACCTTCAGTCTCGATGCCGTTCTTGCCCGTCTTAGATTGAAAAAGAAAGAAGCGGAACCTATAATCACCGGCATAGAAGACTATGAAATGGAGGCGCTGAAAGAGGAGCCTGAAGGGATAGCGGTGCCGGCTATATCCGAGGATCGGGGAACCGAAGAAGAAGGGAAGAAGCCTGTCCAGGAGACCCTTGCGATAAAAACCGCAAGCGAGGAGCGGGAAGATGAGATGTTTCCGCCGCCGATCCCTCTCCGGCGCCAAAAATTCACGCCGCCCCCGCTTTCTCTGATTGAAAAAGATCGCGGGAAGCCCGGTGTCGCGGACGTTAAAGCCTCTGCAAACAGTATCAAGCGGACGCTCCAGACCTTCGGCATCGAAGTTGAGATGGATGAAATTTCTATCGGGCCGACAGTCACGCGTTATGCGCTGAAGCCGGCTGCGGGAGTCAAGCTTTCCCGTATCGTCGCGCTCAAGAATGACCTCTCTCTTGCGCTCGCGGCGCATCCTATTCGCATAGAAGCGCCGATCCCAGGCAAATCCCTTGTGGGCATAGAAATACCGAATACCAAAAAATCAACCGTGGGGCTTGCTTCCATGCTTGCGGCAAAAGAATGGACGGACTCGAATATGCCGCTTCTTTTCTCGGTCGGAAAGACTATCACCGGAAACGCGCATTTTTCAAATTTGGCGAAGCTTCCGCACGCGCTTATCGCAGGCGCGACGGGATCGGGAAAATCGGTGGTTATTCATGCAATAATCACCTCTCTCCTTTATCGCAATCCTCCCGATATACTCCGCTTCATTATGATCGATCCGAAAAGGGTAGAATTGTCGCTTTACAATAAAATTCCGCACCTTTTGACGCCGGTTATTACCGATCCAAAAAAAGCCATCCTCACGCTCAAATGGGCGGC
This sequence comes from bacterium, assembly GCA_022616085.1. Classification (GTDB taxonomy): domain Bacteria; phylum Patescibacteriota; class Minisyncoccia; order Phycocordibacterales; family JAKEFN01; genus JAKEFN01. Next base: position 6,400 of record JAKEFN010000036.1, on the reverse strand, counting down.
ACGAGAGATGGAGCGGCGATATGACATTCTTCAGACCGAGTCGGTGCGCGATATTTCTTCGTATCATGAGAATATCGTAGCGCCCTCGTATGAGAATGCGGGCGAGGATGCCGATGCCGCGGCGTCTCTCCCTGAATTCATGCCGTATATCGTGATTATCATAGATGAGCTTGCCGACATCATGGCGACATATCCGCGCGAACTCGAAGCGGCGATCGTCCGCCTCGCGCAAATGAGCCGCGCGGTGGGGATACATCTCGTTCTTTCGACCCAAAGGCCCTCGGTCAACGTCATCACCGGCCTTATTAAGGCGAATGTGCCGGCGCGAATCGCCATGCAGGTTGCGTCCCAGATTGATTCGCGGACGATTATCGACATGAGCGGAGCGGAGGCGCTTCTCGGCGCGGGAGATATGCTTTATTTATCAAGTGACATGTCAAAGCCTTTGCGGCTCCAGTCCGCATATATAACCGAGCAGGAAGTGAAGAAGGTGGTCCGACATATCATAGATGCGTATGAGGACGATTTCGTATCTCCTGAACTCGCGCTTACCGAAGCGGAGGGCGGCAACAGAACATTTGAAGCCATGATTGAAGAAGAGGAAGCGAATGCGGAAGAAGACGAACTCTATGAAGAAGCGCGGGAACTTGTCATGAACTCGGGCAAGGCATCCACGTCATATCTTCAAAGAAAGCTTGGCATCGGCTACGCCCGCGCCGCGCGCATCATTGATATGCTTGAAGAGCGCGGCGTCGTCGGCCCCGGTGACGGATCAAAACGACGCGAAGTGCTCGAAGGAGGAGCGCCGGACCAACTCGAATGGAGCGGAGAAGAAATGCGGGAAAGTTGACATTTACGGTCTTCCCGATATTCTTTAGGATGGAAGTTGGCAATGGAGTTACCGGAATGAAACAAACCAACGAAATATTTACGCTGGTGTCCATTCTCGTCTTAACGTTTGTATCTCTTGAATTCGGGCCGCATGCGGCTTTTGTCGCCGCTTTTTTTATTGCGGGCATGTGGATCCTGAGCTTACTTTTTTTAAAATCGATGATAGGGAGCGCGCTCATGTTTCTTTGCATGTTCGGAATTTTTTCAGGACTTGTCTTTCTGCCAGAAGAGTCCCCGGTTTCACTTCCGCGCTATATTGCGTGCGCTACGGTCGGAGGCGGCGATTCGGAGGATATTCATGAGTGTGCAGGCAAATAGAGGCGGCCGCGAACCGGGAATGAACAGTCCCCTGGCGTTTACATTTTTCATTCTTTTCGGCTTATGGCCGTCGCTCCTCGCATTCTACTTGTTTTTCAGACGGTTTTTTAGGAGCATATTTTTCTTTGTCGGGACGCAATAATGCCGGTTTCTTTGAAGCCGGTTTTTTTATTAGCGACGTAGAGCGAGAGAAATGAAAACTGCAGTTTTCATTGTCCCCGCCGAGGCCTGCCTGCCGGTAGGCAGGAGCTAATATAGGTAAATACCGCGCGGCTTGCCGCGTTTGTGCGCGAGCATAGCGAGCTCCCCTAATACCTCGGGACTTGCCCCGAGGAACCTTTATACTAAATTTATAATTTTGTCAAGTCTTGCATATTAGGAAAATTCCGTTATTATATAACGCACTATGAAAACAGCGGTTATTGAGACTGGCGGGAAGCAATATATGGTGGAAGCGGGGAATATCATCACCATAGAGAAGCTCTCCGGCGAACACAAAAAGGGAGACAAAATAGCCTTCGACAAGGTGCTTCTTATTGATGATGGGAAAGAAACGAAACTCGGCGCTCCTTACATAAAAGGCGCGTCCGTGGGAGCGCTTTTTGAGTCTGAAGGAAAAGGCAAAAAAATTAACATCGTCAAATTTAAATCAAAAAGCCGCTACACCAGGCGCCAAGGCCATAGACAGCCGTTTATGAAAGTAAAAATCGAAAATATCGGCTGATTACTTCCTGTTTGAGAGCGCGCTTTTGAGCGTTTCTTCATCCGAATATTCAAGCTCCGTGCCGGTAGAGAGCCCCCGGCCGAGGGAAGATATAATAAGCCCAAGTCTCTCGACATGGGGAGCGAGCGTATTTTTTACGTAGCGCGCCGTATTATCGCCTTCGGGATTGGCGGAGAGCGCGATAACAACCTCTTTGAGCCCTTGTTTTGATTGTTTTTCAATTTCGGAGAGAAGCTCGCGCATGCGGATTTTTGTATTGCCGTTACCGGAGAGAGGCATAAGACCCCCGAGAACGAAATAACGTCCGCGATACGCCCCGGTTTTTCGCACATTTTCCAAATCAACGTCTTTTTCCAAGATAAGAAGTATCGCCGTATCTTTTTCCGGATCGGCGCATATAATACAGAGCTTATTTCGTCCGTCGTGATAGCGTCTGCATGATTCGCACATGCGAACGCTTTTTTTTATAAAGGAGATGCTCCGCGCAATCTCATCGACAAAAGAATCCGGCTCTGCCGCCAAAAAAAAAGCGATCCTCCGCGCCTGTCTCCTCCCGATTCCCGGGAGTCTTGTTAATTGTTCCGCAAGTTTTTCCAGTGCGTCCATATTTCAAGTTAAAAAGGAAAATTGAAAAATGAAAAAATATACTTTTTACTTTTTCACTTTTTATTTTAAAATTCTTAAAATTCTCCCCATTCATCAGAGAGCGCGGCCGCGCTTTGCGCTTCCGTATTGCCCCCCATTTTGCCTTCAATAGAGAGAAATGTCGCTTTGCGCTCATCAAAATAAAGTTCCACTTTGCCGGTCGGGCCGTTTCGATGCTTTTCTATGAGAATCTCCGCAATATTGGGCTTCTCTGAACTTTCATTATATTTGTCATCGCGATGGATAAACATGACGACGTCGGCATCTTGCTCGATCGATCCGGAATCTCTCAAGTCGGAAAGTCGGGGTTTGCCGCCGCGAGACTCCACGGCGCGCGAGAGCTGGGAGAGGGCAAGCACCGGCACATCAAGTTCGCGCGCGAGCGCTTTCAAGGAGCGCGAAATTTCGGTTACTTGCTGGACAAGCGAATCTCTGAAGTTCCCGGGCGATGTCATAAGCTGGAGGTAGTCGATAATGATAAGCCCGAGGCCGTGTTCCGTTTTCATCCGCCGCGCCATTGAACGCATTTTAAGGATAGAATTTCCTGGCTGGTCGTCAATAAAAATCGGCGCGCGCGCAAGGGTGTCGAGAGAGTCGCGCACTCGCGAATATTCGTCATCGTGCGCGAGTTTCCCGGTTCGAAGTTTCCATGCGTCAACATGCGCTTCCCCCGCAATCATGCGGTCGACAAGCTGCTGTGAGCTCATTTCAAGCGAAAAAATACCAACCGGCGTTTGGTGCTTCGTTGCCGTAAGGCGGGCAATATCGAGGGCGAGCGCGGTTTTTCCCATAGACGGCCGGGCCGCGAGAATAATAAGGTCGGATTTTTGAAGCCCCGCGAGGCGATCGTCAAGACCGGGGAAACCGGTCGGCACCCCTCTTATACCCGCTTCCGCTTTGCTCAATTTATCGAGTCTCTCCCACGCTTCATCAAGAGTGCTCCGCAAGCTCACGAATTTTTGCGCCGAGCCGGCGTGGGTTACATTGAAGACGCTTTTTTCCGCTTCATCCAGCACGATTTCGAGGTCGCGCTCCTCATTGTATCCCAGAGCGGAAATTCGTTCCGAAACCCTGATAAGCTCCCGAAGAATGAATTTTTTTTGGACAATCCTCGCATAATGCTCCGCGTTCACCGATGACGGCGCGGCATTCGTCAGATCGGCGAGATACACACGCCCCCCGATTCCTTCAAGATCTCCTTTTTCGGCAAGCCGCGAGGAGAGGGAAAGAAGATCAACCGGTTCGTTTTTTGCATGAAGATCGAGAATCCCCGAAAATATGACGCGATGTTTTTCGGAATAAAACGAGCCGGGGGTTACGATATAGAGCACATCAGGCAGTTCTTCGGGCATGAGAAGAAGGGCGCCGAGGAGCGCCTTTTCCGCGTGAATGTCATTCGGCGGAATACGGAGCCCCGCTGTCTCTCGGGCGAGTATTTTTTGGGATGGAATTTCGCCGTTCATCAAACTATTCTACCATATTGCCGCACCTCGCGATTCTCGTGCGTTACGGAAAAAATGTGAGTAAAATGTGGACAGTGCGGAGTAGGCACGATATACGGTCGGACGGCTATCTTGACTTCTGCCAGCTTTTTGTTATAGTATCGGCATACGCATATTGAAAAAGGAGGACTCGTGAAAAAGTCTTATATTGAGAGCATTAAGCCGAAGCTACCCGAGCGTATCCGCGCGCTATCGCCTGGCGACATGCACCTCGGAAAAAAAGCGGCGCGGGTTTCTGCATTCATTGAAATTCTTGATCGTCCGGAATGCAATAACCTTGAGATGCTTATCGAAATGGGAGATTTTTTTGATAAAAAAAACACGAAAAACCTTCCCGATAAGCACCTGGAACTTCTCGAAAAAATTGCCGAAAAGCAAAGAAAAGGCATGCAGTTTATCGCGCTTCGAGGAAACCATGATCCCAATATTGAAGAATTGCTTGAGCGATTCCATCCCATAAAAAATGTCCCCGTCTATTCGGAATATATGTTTGAGGCGGGGGGCAAGATTTACCTCTTTATCCATGGGGATATTTTTGATAAACTTCTAAAGTATGTGCCGAAGTTTATCGGTGAAGCGGCGACGTGGCTCCACGATTATCTTCAGCGGTTTGACAAAAAAAAATTTTCACTTGCCGCATTTTTGAAACGGCATACGAAAATAGCTTTTAAGGTGGCTGAATTGGTCGCGCAGGATGGTGCGATATACGCTTTTGCAAAAGGCGCTGATGGCTTTGTCTCCGGACACACGCATATTATCGATCAAAAAAAAATCCGGATTGGTGATAAAAAAATCCGTTTTTATAATGCCGGTTCCTTCCAAGAAAGAGAATCAGGTCTTTTTACCATAGATTTTGACGGACGCGCGCGGGTACACCGCGTCATAACGCGAATGGAAATGGAAGAGGAATAGAAAGCGGGGTTACCCGCTTTTTTATATTGTCCATGGTATTACCTAAAAAGCATCACATGCGTTGCGATAATATAGTCGTTTATTTCCGCAACGCCGATGCCCCCGTATGCGAACTTCGCGTTGAGAATATTTGCGCGGTGTCCTTCCGAATTCATCCAGCCGTCCACGATATCGCGAACTATTTTTTCACTCTCCCGCCAATCAGATGACATGCCGATCCATCCGGTGAAAAGAGAGTCCCGTGCCGCCGCCGCGGACTCGGCGAGCGCTTTTTCGTAGAGTGATACCCGTTCCGCTTGGGAGCCTTCGCCGGGCGGGAAGCCGGAGAGCTCTTGGCATTCGGGAGGGGGCGTTACGCTTGCCGAAAACGTGAAGCGGCGATTTTCAAACAAAGGATACATCGCAATATTTTCTCCGGCAGAGAGAAAATCAATTTGTTTATTGATGAGCCGCTCTTTGAGATTGTAGCCAAAATCGAACCCTTCATGCCGGATAATGGGATAGTGGCAGAATGCGTCTCGGCGCGTGATTTCGATGTTGTCTTTTGCCTGGGATATGCTATGAAGCCGCGCGAGCTCGGCAATGTTTTCGTCCCATAAAAGAGGCGGAAGAGCAAACCGCGCTCGTTCCTCGCTCACAACCTCCTGTATTCTTTTTTCAAAGGCGCGAAGATCATACGAAGGTCTTTCGTTTAAGGCGGGCGGAGGAGGCGGGAAAGGCGGCGGAGGGAGAGCACTTTCGGGATCGGATTCTCTCAAAAGCGGCGGCGCGGCGGGAATGACAGACTGGCTTGGCGCTCCGGATGTGGATGATGAAAGAAGCGAATGGATAAGCGCTCTTGTTTTCGGCCCGACAATGCCGATTGCTTCTATGCCGTGCCGCGCCTGGAGATTCTTGACTGCTTGTTCCGTAAGCGGTCCGAAATAGCCGGTTATAAGCCCTTCGGGATAGAGAATGGAATCTTTTGCCAGAAATGTTTGGAGTTCGGAGACGTCTTTTCCCGAGATGCCGAGCATGAGGCTTCGCGAAAAAACGAATGCGGGAGAGGAAGATTGCGGCACGACAGGAAGAGGCGCTTGATCGCGTGCGCCAATCTCTGTCTTAAGCGCTTCAACTATCGCGGTAAGCGATTCAATCTGGCGATTGAGCCCCGCTATGTCTGTCTCCGCTCCAGATACGGAGGGCGCGAAAAGAAAAGCGATAAAAAAAGAAATAGAAGCTTTCTTCATCATTGGAAACATTATACTATATTTTTTTATTTCTACAAGTGTAAACGTGTGTAGTGTAGAACCTATCTCAAAATAAATCCATGATTTTATTGTTTTTTCGCCTCGCTTGATTTTTCAAATCAAGTCATAGCTCAAAACAATAAAATCATGTTTGCTACTCCGGTCTTGAAATTACGGCT
>JAKEFN010000035.1 GCA_022616085.1 bacterium | reverse complement strand
TAAAATACAAATACAAGACAATGAATGCGCAGAGTAAGATATCCATGCGTTGTTCCTTCGTAGCGGTTTGCCTGTTCGGCAGTTTATCGCAGAAGCCGCATTCCTGCAAGATCGCGCGATCTTTCTGGGGATATCTTAATATACAGCAGCAGTTTCTATTTTTGATATAATAAAAATATATATATAATTATTCATAATCTTTCATGTTATGAAAAAACATTACATTGCGGCTTCTCTTGCGGCGGGCATCGCGCTTGTCGGCGTTTCCGTGCCGATTCTCGGAAGCGCGGAAACAACGTCCGATATACAGACGCAGATCGACTCTCTTCTTGCGAAGATCGCCGAGCTTACAAAAGAAATTGACGCCCTCCGAATGAAAGCGGGGGAAACATCCGTAGGCTCCGTTATTGCGATCCCGCCGGCTCCCGCCCTCCCTCCTCCCGTATCAGCCGGCAACCGCATCTGTAGCGTGCTTTATCGAAATCTTGCGATCGGAATTCGAGGAGATGATGTGCGCGGCTTACAAGAATTTTTGTATGAAAAAAAATATCTCTCTGTCGAACCGACGGGCTATTACGGATCCCTTACAACCGGAGCAGTAAATAAATGGCAAGCAAGCGAGGGCATCACTCCTGTTGGAGCATTCGGTCCTATTTCGCGTGATCGAATTAGGCTTTGGTGCGGTGGCGGCGGAATCTGCACGAAAGAATACGCGCCGGTATGCGGAGCAAAACCGATCGTGTGTATTACGACTCCCTGCAGTCCTGTTCCCACGACGTATGAAAACAAATGTATGATGGAAGCGGACGGCGCGACGTATCTCTATGCAGGAGCATGTCGCGCAGACTATCCGAATCCGGCGGATGATCCGACATGCCAAGCGTGGTATGACGGGTGCAACTCCTGCTCGCGCGAAACGCCGACCTCTCCCGCCATGTGCACGCTTCGCGCGTGTTCACCGGAAAGCATGACGAAACCATATTGTACTGCGTGGTTTGATACTGGTAACAACAAACCCCCTGTTATTTCAAGTTTTTCAGGACCGACAGTGCTTGGAACAAGCGAGATGGGCACATGGACGGTAAGCGCAAAAGACCCCGAAAATGGCGTCTTAAGCTACTCTATATCGTGGGGTGATGAGAATGCCTACGCAACTCCCACAACCGGCATGGCAGCCGATGCGCGCGAATTTACGCAAACAACGACATTTACGCATTCATACGCATCTGCCGGCACATATACGGTAACGATTGTGGTTCAAGATAACATGGGGCTTCAAGCAAAAACCTCCATGACAGTCAACGTGACAGGAAGTATCGCGTGCACGGCGATATATGATCCCGTCTGCGGTCGTCCCGCCGGATGCGCGAACACCTGCCCGCCAGGAAGTGTGTGCCCCGCGATCTGCGAGCTTCCGGAACCGAAAACATACTCCAACACATGCGTCCTGAAGTCCGAGGGGGCAACATATCTCCACGAAGGCGAATGCACCGCATCAAGCGGGAATTGGTATTAAGTCAAATCTATGATATATAGACATCACACTAGAAAACCGACCCTATAAGCCCCGAAAATCGGGAACTCCTTGTCCTTCGCTTTTCAAAATCATCGCTGTACATAGAGTACACCTCGAATTTTGAAAAGCTCCAAGACCGCGGATTTCATCGATTTTCGTTGCTTCTTAGTCGTTTTTCTAGTGTGATGTCTATAAATTTTTGAGACGACCGAGGAACAACGGGTGAATCACACAATAATGAGTATCCAGAAACGCGCGTTTGCCGTTTCCGGCGACCGCGTTTTTGTAAGCGAACAGGGCGAGGGAGCGACAGCGGGGAAGCCCGCCGTGTTTCTCCGGCTTCATCACTGCAATTTGGATTGCGGTTGGTGCGATACGCCGTACACATGGAACCGCGCCATGCGGGAATACTATGAAGAGCGCGAGAAATGGAGTATTGAAAAAACGGTGGAAACGATTGCCTCCAAATGGAAAGCAAGCGTTTATCATGGGAGCGCGGAGCCGCGGCTTATTATAACCGGCGGCGAGCCGCTTCTCCAGCAAAAAGGAATCGTAGAGCTTTTGAATTGTCCCGAATTCAGCCATTGGCACATTGAAGTTGAAACGAACGGGACTATTGCGCCGCTCCCGCCGCTTCTTTGTCGCATCCAATGGAACTGCTCGCCGAAACTCGCGAACTCGGGCGTGCCGCTTGAAAGACGGCTTTACCCCGATGTGCTCCGCGTATTTACGCACGGCAATACCTATTTCAAATTCGTCGTGCAAAATGAGAACGATATTGATGAAATTATCGGAGACTTTCTTCCGCATCTCGCAGGTTTCCCGCGCAGTCGGATTTTTATTTCGCCCGAAGGCCGCGATACCGAAACTCTTGATGCGGTTATAGATCGCACCAGCGGACGGGTGAGCAAAGAGGGTTTTGTCTTGGGAGACCGCTTGCAGATACGAAGATACGGCGACAAACGGAGAACATAACGCGGATTTGACCGCATGGAAACATTATGAGGATTCCAACCCCGCGTTTTTTGCGGGGTTTTTTTGCGCCTGAAAAAATGCTAGAATTTTATGATGAAATCTTCTGTAACAGTAAATACGGAGTCTGCCGGGATTGATGCGGTGGTCGTTACCGAACATGAAAGTGATCTTCGGAAATACATGGAGAAGCTCCGCGTTGCGGCGGGGGATAGTTCATATGCTTCACCCGAGAGCGCCGTGCATCTTCCATCCGATGATACTGCGCTCGCGGATATGCAAAAAGTTATAGCCGAAAAAACCGGCGGGAATCCGCCCGCGCATATCGTTGTTATCGGCATCGGCGGATCAAACCTTGGCGCGAAGGCAGTCTACGATGCGCTTTTTGGCCATTACGACGCGCTGGAAGCCAGACGCTCTTCCAAAATGATATTTCTCGATACCGTCGACGCGGTTCTTTTAGAGAAAACAAGCGCCCTTTTGTCCGAAGGGAGCATTTCGCCCAAAGATTTTCTTATTTTCGTCATCAGTAAATCAGGCGGGACGACGGAGACGATCGCAAATGCGGAGATACTCTTCGCCCTTTTGAAGGCGCGCGATCCGGATTTTTTGGAGAGAGTAATTGCCATTACAGACAATGGCTCGCCTTTGTGGAATATCGCGCACGAGAAGAATATTGCCGCTTTGGAAATCCGGAAAAATGTCGGGGGACGCTTCTCCGTCTTTTCCGCAGTTGGCTTCGCTCCGCTTCATGCGGCGGGAATTGATATCACGGCTCTTCGGGAAGGCGCACAAGAGATGCGCGAGGCGTGCCTTTCAGAAGCGATTCGCAAAAATCCCGCCATGTCCTCCGCGCTCGCGCTTTTTGTCGGACTCAAAAACGGCCGCGCGATTCATGACACATTTGTTTTCAATCCCGCGCTTGAGTCGCTTGGCAGATGGTACCGCCAACTTCTCGCGGAGAGCGTCGGGAAAGAAAAAGATTTGAACGGGAATATCGTGCATGCGGGGATCACGCCGACCGTCTCTGTCGGATCAACAGACCTCCACTCTATGGGTCAGCTCTATCTTGGCGGGCCGAAGGATAAAATAACCGCATTCATATCGGTTCAAGGCGCAGAGAATGATCTTTTGGTCCCGAGCGAACGCGTATTTTCCGACCTTGTACCAATGATTCACGGCAAAAGCGCGCATGATATTATGCAGGCGATACTTGAAGGAACCAGAGAATCCTATCGCAAAAACGGCATCCCGTTTATTGATGTTTCGTTCCCGAACATATCGGAATATTCGCTCGGCTCATTTATGCAATGGAGAATGATGGAGATCATGTATCTTGGCGCGCTTATGAATGTAAACGCTTTTGATCAGCCAAACGTCAAAGCATATAAAGAGGAAACAAGGACTATTTTGGAGCGCCTGTAAAACAAAAATCCCGAAAAATTCGAGATTTTTGCCACCCGTGCCATAAAAGCGGCATTGCTTTTTACATTTTTTTATCAGCCTGGAATCCCGCAATAAGAAGCACAACACCAAGCACAATATGAAGAATATGATCCGCTCCGTTTACTGAAACGATACCGAGAAGCATCCCGCTTTCCGGCACAAGCGCGAACCCGATTACCGCAAGGAGGAGATAGATGACGCCGAGTATCTTCATCGTCATCCCAACTGCGGAAACCTGCCAGAGTCCGACTCCGAGAAGAATGAGGCCGACTACGAGATGGACGAGGTCGTGCAGGAGATTCGTTTCGAAGAACGCCCCCATTCCAACAATTGGATTTGATACGAATCCGAGCAGTCCGACAATGACAAAAATGACACCAAATACGACAGCTAATGTCTTGCTCATAGGAAGTTAAAAGAATTTTATTAAAACTCGACCTCTATTAAGTATAAAGCAGCCTTGTTTGCAGGGGAATGTGAGGTGTTGATAACTTTTCAAGAAAAGAGCCCGTTTCTTTTTTGATTTCTGCGGCTTCATTTGGTTTGAACCATTTGATTTTTTTGTTTCTTTTGAACCACACCATCTGCCTTTTTGCATATCTCTGGATTTCGGTTTCAAGTTTTTCCTGCATTTCTTCTTTTGCGAGCATTCCCCGAAGATGCCTCGAAAGATAACGGTATTCAAGACCAAGTTCCTCCATTCGCTTCCATGAAAGCCCTTGTTCGTGGAGACGTTTTGCTTCGGCGATCATTCCTTTTTTCATGCGGGCGAGAAGCCGCGCATGGATATTGTTGCAGAGCGTTTCGGTGTCAGGGGCGATTCCTATATAAAGCGCGTTGTATTTTGGGGCGCTCTTTTTGAGTTCCGGCACATTTCCGAGCGCACGGGCGATCTCGATGGCGCGGATAAGACGGCGCGGGTTATTTTTTTCAATCGTTTTTGCGCGGCGGGGATCAAGTTTCTGGAGCATAACGAATAGTTCATCCGGTTTCTTTTCAGCAAGTTTTTTTCGGAGGAGGGGATTCGGGAGAACTTCCGGAAATACAATGCCTTCGGCAACCGCATCAATATAGAATCCCGTGCCGCCGCAGAGAATAGGAACTTTTCCCCTCCGCGCAATATCTTCTATCGTTTTGTCAGCGCGCTTTTTGTATTCCGAGACAGAGAGTTGCCGTTTGGGCAAAGCAATGTCAATGAGGTGGTGGGGGACACCCTGCATCTCGCGTTTTTTTATTTTTCCGGTTCCAATGTCGAGTCCTTTATAAACCTGCCGTGAATCGGCAGACACGACTTCGCCGCCGAATTCCCGCGCAAGTTCCACCGCAAGAGATGACTTTCCGCTCGCCGTAGGGCCGAGAATTACTATAAGTTTTATTTTTGCCGCCATTGTGATATTATGCGCTATATTACTTCATTTACCACTCTAAATAATAAAAACGACCATGGAAAAAGAACATATGTGCGGATGCCGGACGGGGGCGCTTTCGGTAGGGAACAGGCTTCCCGCAGATCTCAAATTCAAGGCATTTTATAATGGCGAAGAGACTAATCTTTCGCTTGCGGATTTCAAGGGAAAATGGCTCATCTTTTTCTTTTACCCCGCGGATTTTACGTTTATTTGCCCGACAGAGCTTGAAGAAATGGCAGACATATACGCGAATTTTCAGAAAGAAGGTGCGGAAGTTTTTTCCGTAAGCACGGACACGGTCTTCACGCATAAGGCATGGCACGATGCGTCCCCAGCTATCAAAAAAATCGCATTCCCCATGATCGCGGATACGACATGGGAACTCTCTAAACTCTTCGGAACGCTTATTCGCGCCGAAGGGCAGTCGCTCCGCGGCACGTTTATTATTGATCCTGATCTCGTTATTAAAACCCTCGAAATCCACGATAACTCCATAGGGCGGAGCGGGAAAGAGCTCTTAAGGAAACTCCAAGCCGCAAAATTCGTGCGCGAACATGGCGGGCAAGTCTGTCCCGCAAGCTGGGAACCGGGCAAAAAGACTTTAAAGCCAGGGATGGATTTGGTAGGAAAAATATAGTTACTGTGGATAACTTTCTTGCAGGGGCTTTTTTTTATTGCTACACTATTTTCAATTTGAGCCAAAAAAGAAAAAACCGAATACGAGAGGCGATTCTCAAAAACGGTTTTTCATTTTTTGGTTTTTTTAATTTTTAACCCCCACAGAATGGGGGCATTTTTTTATCAACTCATTTAAACATATATATGTTCAACAATTATATTGCGACAAAAAATATAAAAGAGTATGACGAAGCGGTAAAGAAGCTCCGCGCTTTTTTCCAAAGCAAGGGATTTGTCGAGATGCATACGCAAGATCGCTTGAGCATTCTTGCCGCGTGCGAAGACCCCTCTACGATTGCAACTTACACCTATGCGGGGGAAGTATGGCCCCTGCCGCAGACGGGACAGATGTGGCTTGAGTATGAGCTTCTGACGAGACCTGAACTTCCGGGCGTATACTGCGTGAGCACGAGCTTCCGGAACGAACAAAATCCGGTCCCGGGACGACACAATATTATTTTTCCTATGTTTGAGTTTGAATCGCGAGGCACCATGGATGATCTTCGCGCCCTGGAACGTGAGCTTCTGACCGCCCTTGGATTCAAAGATTCGCCCTATCATAAGACATACGATGAGCTCGCGAAGCACTATGGCGTTTCGGAACTCTCAAGCGCGCATGAACTGCAAATGCAGGACGATTTCAGCCCCGTGACATTTATTGAAACTTTTCCGCAGAAAACATCGCCCTTTTGGAATATGAAAAAAAAATGGGGAACACGCGAATAAAATTGACGTGATACTCTACGGCATGGAAACCATCGGAAGCGCGGAACGAAGCACCGATGCAGGGGAAATGGATGAACGCTTCCACGCAATTAGCGGCGGGGAATATGCGAAAACACTCTATGACGCATTCGGTAAAGACAGGGTGGAGCGAGAACTGCAGGATTTTCTCTCTCTTAATTTCTTCCCGCGTTTCGGCGGGGGCATCGGCATGACGCGGCTCATTCGGGCACTTGGTCTCGAGTCTGCAAGTTTGTGAAAAATGTGGAGTATAGGGATGCAATGACTCTTCACGGTCGTGAGGAGTCATTGCATCACCTGGTGCAATTATCTGTGACGACCGTCACAGATAATTGCATTTCCGGAGCAAACATATATGTTCGTTGAATCAGTTTTTTGAAATCGTGATGAAAAAATTTGAGTGTAAACAAAAAACCGCTCGTGGAATCCTAAAATTCACGCGAGCGGATTTGCTAAGCGGCTTATGTCTTAAAGATCAAACGGTCTCACCCATCCTTTACGGCTTACGGTATTATAAGATCCCACTAAATTTTTCTGATCGAAATGTTCCAGTTGGTCGTATAGGAAGAGTGTCCACTCTGTTCCGCTGTCGTTTTCCGCGATGGCACCTGCGACGGTAAATATCAAGTTATGCACTCGTCGAGAGCCGAATGAAGTATTAAAACATACAGTGAATTGTAGTTCCCGGTTCTCTTTTTGAAGCCGCAAGGCATCAAAGAGCTTCTCATTTGACGGACCGTCGGTGATATCGCGATGCTTATAAGGTTCTTTTCCGCATATAATCCGAGCGTACTCATATTTATGATTTTTATATTTATGATTTTTATAATTGTGCTCGGCATCAAGCCTACGCTGTCCTAAAATCTTTTGTACTTCCGGCGGGACTTCGTCGCGCGTATATGCCATCATGTCTGGACTTGGACCTGGGGCCATAACGACCTCCTCAAAGAACATTCCTTAAAGGGGAAGGAAACAAAACCCCGTTACTCCCGAAAGAGCCACCCGCCCACAACAAGCGGGAATTTGATTAACAGTAAATCAAGGAAACATTAATTTGTCAAACAATCGTAATTGAGCTTGGTGAATAATGAATAAAACAAACGTTTTGCGTCTTCCCCGCGAAAGCGGGGGTCCAGAGAATGTTTTGTAAAATACTGGATTCCCGCTTTCGCGGGAATGACGAAATCGTATTATTTACCAAGCTCGTAATTCGTGATGGTTCAATAGTTTGGAATCACTCAAGATTGACAATCCAAGCATACGGCAGCATCCTGTGCATAAGCTAACTCTAGACTTACGAAGTCTAGAGTTAATTTTAAAAAACGGGCGTTGTGCGCCGGTTTGTATTTTTTATGAATAGGGAAAGGGTGGCGAATACGGGGACATTCCCCAATAGCGACAACGCAAGTAAAAATGTAATAATTAATCCCAAGCCCCAATATGCTTCTTCTTTCTCAACAATATAATACATCGATCCGAAGACCAACAGTACGCCAACCCACCACCACGCAGTCAGTCCAAGAAATGTTCCAGCCGCAACAGCGACCGCAGTTTCGGCACCGGTCATATTTTTGCACCTCTTTTTTTGTGTGAAAGACCTTTGCCTGTCATGCGGACAAATCGGTATGAATGTAGCATGGCTGAAAATTTTGTAAATATTGACTTGTATATAATTTTGTAGCAATAAAAAAGCCGCCCAAGTAGGGGCGGCGTTATGCAATCGCTACGCTTCAAACTTTGCCGGCTTCTTGCCGTCCTTTCGAGCGACGACGATGCCCTTCAAGGCGCCGTCGGCTTCAGGAGCCGGCGGGGGAGGGTTCTTCGCTCTTTCTTCTTCCTCAAGAGCTTCGGCCGCCTCCTTCGCCTGATCCTCGGTCCACCGCTCAGGTGCCGTTACCGGACGTCCCTCCATGACTTGGCTTATCTGCTGTTCTCCTATGGTCTCATATTTGATGAGAGCTTCCGCCATTGCATGAAGTTTCTTCATGTCGTCCTCTTCAAGAATTTCCATTGCCCGTCTAAATTGGGTATTGAGGATATACTTCATTTTGTCCTCTAATTCCTGCTCCGTCCTCGGTGAAAGCGTTTGACGGCTTTTCCCGAGGCCCTTGAGAAAGAGGGCGTCCCCTTCCTCAGCGGCAAATTTTCTTGGCGCTTCTTTCTTGCCGTCTGGGTTCGGTGGAGACAATCCCCAATCAAGGACCATTCCTTGGACAAGTTTCGTCGCCCGTTCTATATCATTGGAGGCCCCGGTCGTAACCTTAGCTTCACCAAAGATAAGTTCTTCGGCGATACGGCCTCCGTACAGCGACGCGATTTGAGCTTCCAATTTTTCCCGCGACATGCTTAAAGGGTCTCTTTCGGGGAGAAACATAGTCACCCCAAGAGCGCGTCCGCGGGGAATGATGGAAACTTTGTATACCGGATCGTGGCAGGGAATCGAGCGCCCCACGATGCAATGCCCCGCTTCGTGATAGGCGGTAATTTTTTTCTCTTCATCGCTTATCACCATGGTTTTCCGTTCCACGCCCATGAGAATTTTATCTTTCGCCTTCTCAAGAGCACCAAAGTCAACCTTTGTTTTTTTTGCGCGGGCTGACATAAGAGCCGCTTCATTGACAAGGTTCGCAAGATCGGCTCCGGAAAATCCGGGCGTGCCGCGGGCAATTTGCATGGTCTTTACATCTTCTGCACAAAGTATTTTTTTAATATGGACCTTGAGTATTTGATCCCTTCCGAGGATATCGGGAAGGGGAATTACGACCTGTCGGTCAAATCGTCCGGGTCGTAAAAGCGCTGGGTCAAGGACGTCAGGCCTGTTGGTCGCGGCTATGATGGTAATACCTTCATTACCTTCAAAGCCGTCCATTTCCACCAGAAGCTGATTTAACGTCTGCTCCCGCTCATCATGTCCTCCACCGAAACCTGATCCTCTATGGCGACCTACGGCGTCAATTTCATCAATAAAAACGATGCACGGGGCGTTTTTCTTCGCCTGCTCGAACATGTCGCGCACACGTGAAGCGCCAACGCCGACGAACATTTCAACGAAGTCGGAACCCGAAATTGTAAAAAACGGCACTTTTGCTTCTCCCGCAATTGCTCGCGCGAGAAGCGTTTTTCCGGTGCCTGGTGATCCGATCATAAGAATACCGCGAGGCGCCTTGCCGCCGAGTTTTGTAAACTGCGCGGGATCTCTTAAAAATTCGACAATCTCGGTGACTTCTTCCTTTGCTTCATCGCAACCCGCGACATCCGCAAAAGTCACTTTTACTTTGTCCTCGCCGAGAAGCTTCGCCTTGCTCTTGCCGAAATTAAGCTGGCCTTTGCCTCCCGGCGCCATTTGCCGCATGAAAAAAATCCACACCCCAATAAGTAGAAGCATGGGAAACCACGAAATGAAGATCTCCATAATCATGCTTTGCTCTTTGGGGAGTTCGGCATCGATGGTGACGTTACTGTTTAACAATTCGGTCATAAGCGGCCCTGTATTGAGGTTCTCGGGATTGATCACTAAGAACTTTTTTCTGTCGACCGCTTCAACGAAAATTTTACGGTTCTCTTCCGCAAAAATTACTTTTTGTATCCGGCCATGCTTCACATTGCCGATGAACTCCGAGTACTCCATAGTGGTCGGTCCGCGAGCGATATTCGGCCCGAAGTTATTGAATACAAGCATTAACACTATTGCTATGACGATCCACAGCAATATGTTCTTTGCCGTTTCATTCATCATTCCACCTCCTTTCAATAGGGAACTATAGGAAGCTTTCAAAGGCCTCTTTTTTGAGATTCTCTTATTTATTCCGTTTTGTCAAGCATTTGCACGGGAGTATAATATACCCAAAAGAAATAGGTTATATAACCACGGCACTCGCAAAAAATGAAAATTAGTTTTCGCTTTTTGCTCGCTTGTGGTTATAAAAAGACGGAACATATGAACGAAATGCTCTATACCGTTGGAATTGACGAAGTGGGACGAGGGCCGGTCGCGGGGCCGGTCGCAGTCGGCGGCGTTATTTTTTTCCGCGATCCGAAAGATAGTTTTGCGGGCGTTCGCGACTCCAAAAAAACTTCACCGCAGAAACGGCGGGCATGGCTTGAAATTCTTGATCGGGAGAAGGGAAGCGGGAACCTCGATTACGCGGTTTCGTTTGTGAGCGCTTCCTCGATAGACCTCTACGGCATTGCCGTATGTATCGAAAAAGCGGTCGCGCGAACGCTTGCGAAGCTCTCATGCAATCCGGAAGACGTGCGCATTCTTCTTGATGGAGGACTTCGCGCTCCGAAAAAATATTTTTACCAAAAAACAATCATTCGCGGAGACGAGACGGAGCAGGCGATAGCGCTCGCTTCAATCGCGGCAAAAGTCGAGAGAGACGCAAGAATGGAGCGCTATGCGCTCAAATATCCGGGCTACGGTTTCGAATTCCATAAAGGATACGGGACGCTTGATCATCGGCGCATGATACGGCGTTACGGGCCGAGCGATATACACAGGAGGACTTTTCTTCGAAAAATATATGCAAATCAAAAAAAGACGAAAAAATGATGAAAAATAAGGTTTTTTTGAACAAATACTTGCATTTTTTGTGAGATATGTTATATTAATTTTGTTCAGGTCATTGTTCCGCCAAGAGGCGGGGAGGTAGAGTTGTGAGAAAATTCTGTTTGGCGGCAATAGCCGCCGTTGTTATGATTTTTGTGCAGGGATGCGCCCCCTTCGCCGTCGGAATGGTAAAAGGGGGTCTCGCCATCGGCGGGGCCATCGCAGCAGGAAACGAGGTCGTGGAATGCACGACCGACGACCCAGACTGTATAACCAAACCCCCGGCAGTGGAGGGGGCTCCAGAGAAGACCACGGTCGGAGACGGCCCGACCCACCTCGAAGCCGTGCAGGAAAGCGCGGTGGGGAAAAAGGCCTACGATCCATCGTGCTACAAGCACGATGGGCCGGCGTCATGGAACCTCCTGTTCCACCCGATTGACACCGCGCGGTGCGCGGGGAGCCTAATCAAAAGGGAGTTTGAGTAATTTGAGTAAGTCGCGCCGAGAACGGATATCCGTTCTCGGCCTTTGTTTTACAAAGTGTCGCACAATATAGATTTTGCGACATATATATACTGTTTGGCGGCTTACATCCCGCTAAAAAGCCGGAGACGTCCAAGCGCCGCCTGTTTGATCGCTTCCACCGCAGGCGCCATGGTGCGGTATGGCGCAAGTTCATCCGGATCGTCTTGAAGCGATTTCTCCAGCGCATCATGATATGCCTTCCGAAGCTCGGTGCTGATGTGAACGATACCGATACCGGCCTGTATGGCGCTCACGAAGTCGGCGTCAGCAATGCCTGATCCTCCATGAAGCACTAGAGGCGCCCCTGCGGCTTCGCGTATTGCTTTGATGCGTCCTATATCAAGTTTCTCCTCCGCGGCCGCGTTACGCTCTCCGCCTGCCATTTTTTTAAACATTCCGTGGATATTGCCCACGGCCGGAGCAAAAAGATTGACTCTCGTTTTTTCCACAAATTCTCGCGCTTGTTCCGGCGTAGTAAGCATTTCCGAAGTTATACTCGCTCCTTCAGGAATTTCCTCCCATATTTTGGATGATGTTCCGATAAAACCCACTTCCCCTTCAACAAGAATTTCCGGGTTTACCGAATGCACAAAATCAACGCATTCTTTTGTCTTCGCGATATTTTCCGCAAAAGGCATTTTTGCGCCGTCAAAAATAATCGAATCGAATCCGGCAAGCGCCGCTTCCCGAACACCCTCGACAGAGTAGGTATGATCGGCATTCAGATATACGGGATAATCAAACTCCTCGCGGAGGCTCCTTATAAGCGCGACAGACTGCCGCACGCCGATGAATTTTCTCTCCCCTTCCGAGACTCCGATAATAACCGGCACGCCGAGTTCTCGCGCCGCGCCGAATACTCCCCACAGACCTTCAATGTTTGAAATGTTAAAATGGCCGATTGCTTTATGTCCGCTTTCGGCATCCGCAATAATTTCTTTGAGTGATTTCATATTTTTTTGTTATACTAAGGATATTGCTATTCTAACAAATTTAGATTATGAACGAAAATAACGACTTTGATTTCATTGCTCTTGGCGATATTACAACTGACGCTTTTATACGCCTCATAAAAGCAAATGTGTATTATGATCAAACGGATCATGAAGAGAAAATATGCCTCACCAACGGCTCAAAAATACCTTTTGAGTCTGTAACGGTTGTCCCCGCAGTTGGCAACAGCCCGAACGCAGCAGTATCGGCGGCACGACTCGGGCTTCGAGCCGCACTCGTTACAAACCTGGGAAGCGACGGCTATGGAAAAGAAGATATCGAGACGCTCAAAAAAAACAGCGTGGACACGAGGTTCGTCCGCGTCCATGAAGGCAAGCCCTCCAATTACCATTTCGTTCTTTGGTATAGGGCAGAACGAACGATTCTTATCAAACATGAAGAATACGAATATGCGCTTCCCGACATCGGAAATCCGCGGTGGCTTTATTTCAGCTCGGTGGGGGAGAATTCTCTTCCCTATCATCATGAAATTGCAAAATATCTCGCCGAACACCCGAGCATCAAGCTCGCCTTCCAACCGGGAACTTTTCAGATAAAGCTTGGCTATGAGCAGCTTAAAGATTTGTATGCGGTAACGGAGCTCTTTTTTTGCAATGTGGAAGAAGCGCGGCTCATCTTGGGCTCATCGGAAGAAAATCCGGCGAAGCTCGCGCGCGACATGAGAAATCGCGGCCCCAAAATAACGGTTATCACGGATGGGCCAAAAGGAGCATACGCCTATGACGGAACAGATGCGTGGTATATGCCTATCTACCCTGATCCGGCGCCTCCTTTTGAACGCACGGGCGCAGGCGATGCGTTTGCTTCGACATTCACAGCTTCGCTCGCGCTTGGAAAATCTGTCGCGGAATCGCTTAAGATCGCTCCAGTGAATTCAATGTCGGTGGTGCAAAAAATCGGCGCACAAGCAGGACTTCTTTCCATGCCGGAGATCGAAGCATGGCTTCAAAAAGCGCCCGCCGATTACTTCCCGCGGAAAGTTGAGGTATAAAAAGGCCGCCTTTTTGAAGGCGGCCGTAGATCGGCAAGGTTAATCGTAGTATTCATCAAGGGCGATTCGCACCCTTTCTTTCACTTCCCAACCGGACTCCGAGAGAAGCGAGACGATTCCCGGAATATGGGCGTCTCCGTAAATGACAAACGCGTTTTTTGAAAGCGGATCGTTTTCGATTTTTTCATAAACGGCCCTGTTTCGATATCCCATAAGCACCGGCTCGGCGCGTCTCAAGAGTTGGAACCATAAAATGGAAAAAACAACGCTCTCGAACACTCTCGCGGGGCTCATGATGCGGAGCGCGCAATTGAGATATAAAAGCATCGCCCGACAAGTAACGCCCGCTTCGTCAAGCATTGCCGTAAAATCAGAAAACCGCATATCGACCACCGAAGCGGAATGAGGATATGCGAGCGCTTCTTCCTGCGTCTCCAGATTCTTTTTTTCCGCTACGGCTTTGTAGAGCACGAGAATTGCTCCGAAGCAGATTCTTAAACGTTCTTCATTCTTTGTTCTTGGAGGATGTCCACCGCCTATGTCTATGATCCCTTCGTAGAGAATGGTGTAATTTTCTCTTTCAAGACGGAAAGCAAGCTCCTGAATCGCTTCATAGAAGCGCCTCGGTCCTACATGAACGGATCCATGCAAGATGACCTGTCTTCCCCACCGTTCCAACATGACGCGTTCGACTTTTGTCGCTTTCAACCCGGCATCTCCTCTGTGCTATTTATTCCACTATAACAGATTTTGAGATTCGAGTCTTCTTGCTGCTATAGAGTGGCAATCAGCCACAGTATAAAAATAAGAAATGTGCCGAGCGCGGCAACCCACTTCGCATATTTTTTACGTTCGTCATAAGATTTTTCTTGCAGTTTTTCTATATAGGTGCGTAGAGAAAAATCGCGCATAAGTAAGAATATGAGTAGGATTTACGCATACGGCGAATTTCTTCGTTCCCTTTGTAGAAAACCCATTCACAATATGCACGATATTGCTCATGGGTATTCCTCCTCGGCGCCTCGAACTTCATCCATATGCGTAAATCCTAATGGAGTTTTTTATGTATGTTATAAGACGGAAGACAAAATGACAATCTCTCCTTCTTTATTTTCGAGGTCGCGCTTTTTGACCGTCAATTTTTCAAATTTTTCGGCTTTTTCTACTCCCGCTTCTTTGAGAAATATATCAAGACTCTTCCCTTCCTTTCCTCCTTTTTCCTCCCAGTGCATCGGGATGATTATTTTCGGTTCAAGCGATGCCGCAAAGTCATTGGCATCGTCGGGCGTAAAAACGCCGTTTCCTCCTATCGGCACGAATACGATATCGGCGTTTCCAAGTTCGCTTCGCGCCTCGCTTCCGATTTTTGCGTTCTCGAGAGCGCCGAGAAAACAGAGAGTTATGTCTTCAAGAATGACCGTATAAACAGTGTTGATGCGTTTTTTGCCTCCAAAAGACGATTCCGATGAAAATCCTTTGATAAATACTCCCTTAATCTCATATTCTCCAGGCCCGCGTATGATAAAAGGCTCTCGTTCGCCGAGAGAGAGATTCTCGGTGCCATTCATAAGAGGGTGTTCAAGAGAAATAAGAGCGATATCCGCGCCGAAACGGGGTATTTTTTCCCCCGATTCTTTAGAAACGGGATTAAACGCGATTACAATATCGCCGAATTGAACCTTGAAAAATTCAAAGCCGTAATAAGTTATCACCATGTAGCGAGTATATCAGATTGGAAAAAAAATAAAAGACGAGTATAATTTCTGCATAGGTTACGAAATGGCAGGCTACGGCATGATGGGCGGCGTTGGGATCTTCAGCGCAATCACGGGCATCGTGATTCTCGTTGATTTGATCCTTGTCGGCATCTAGAGCATGTTCAAAAACTCTTGACTACTGCGAATTCATGTTGCGGGCTGCAAACGGCGGCTCGGAAAGACTCAAAATATCAACAATATTCCTCGCTTTCC
>JAKEFN010000034.1 GCA_022616085.1 bacterium | reverse complement strand
TGTTGGTTGTTAAAGCATATATGGTATATCCGAACCCCGCGTCGGGAATGCATAGAGGACGTGTTTTAGGTCGCTTGCCGGGATTCCAAATTTTATTGCAACGGCAAAAACATTGATAAGTTCATCGGAATGCGGCCCCATGAGATGTGCGCCAAGAATCTTATCGCTCCCTTCCTCAATAATAACTTTATGACCGGCATGCGTTTCATTGCCCAGACGCGCGCTAAACCACTTTGAAGTGTCGGCAAGATTTATGCGATACTTCAAACCTCTCCTCTTGGCTTCGGTCTCCCCGATGCCTACGGACGCAAGCGGCGGGATAGAAAAAACAACGCTTGCGAGTCCGGTATAATCCGGCTTTTCGCTGTTTCCGCGTAAAAGATTCTTTGCAATGATTTCGCCATCGTATGATGCACGCGGCGTAAGCGGAGCGGCAAGATTCGCTACGGCATCCCCTCCGGCATACACGGCAGAATTTGTAATGCTCTGGAGGTAGTCGTTCACTCTGATTCCGTGCTTATCGTACTCTATGCCGGCCTTCTCAAGATTAAGGTCGCAGATTTCCGGTACTCGGCCCGCACCATGAACTGCAATATCTCCTTCAAAAATATGAATTTTCCCACCGCGCTCGCCGCTCACGCGGATACCTCCATCAACTTTCTCAATTTTTGTAACGGAAATACCAAGTTCGATCGCAATGCCAAGCTGTTTTGTCTTCTCGATAAGGAGATCCGTAAGTTCCGGCTCAAATTGTTCAAGCGGCCGCTCTCCGCGGTGAAAAATTGTAACTTGAGCACCAGCGCGCGCCGCTACATGCGAAAATTCAAACGAAATATATCCTCCGCCGACAAATATGATTTGCTTAGGCAGGGTTTCAAGCTCTAAAAATTGATCGCTGAGCGTAAGATACTCAAATCCTTCGATGGGGAGTCGCGCCGGTTCCGCACCGGTGGCTATTACAATGTTTTTAGCTTCAAGGACTTCACCATTTACAGTAATAGTATTTGGCCCGGTAAAACTTGCTCGGCCGTGATACATATCAACACCTTGTTTGCGGTAACCTTCTTCAACAAGTTTTGGCGTAGCATCGGTATCAGTTCGCTTAAAACGCATTACTGCCGGCCAATCAATTTTGTATTTTTCTGCGACAAGGCCGTTTCCTTTCATTCGCTCCATAGCATCAACTGCATCCGCGACACTCACCAGCATTTTTTTGGGGTGGCACCCGCGAAGCGCGCATGTTCCGCCGAACGGCCGCGAATCAATGACTGCAACGGTTCGCCCCGCTTTTCGAAAATCCGAGGT
>JAKEFN010000033.1 GCA_022616085.1 bacterium | reverse complement strand
TAGGTTGGATAAAGAAAAAGGGGCCCTCGCCGAAGGCAAGGGTCCCTGAAGCGCCATGGAGACCGCTTTCGCGGTTACCCACGCTCTTGTTGGAGCGGGATCCCCTCGGATGCCCGAGACGTATACGGTGCAGGAACTATTAGATTAATAGCGCAGACGCATGAAACATGCTATAATATAAAAATGAAAACAAAGACAAAAAGTGAAATGCCGCGGCGGCGGTCGCTTTTTTGGGACGTGGATCCGGATACGATAGATCCGGACAAACACGCGGGATATGTGATCAGCCGGATATTGTTTCTCGGGAATCTTGAAGAATTTCTCTGGGCGAAGAGCGTGTATGGCGAAGAGCGGATTAAAAAAGAAGTAATCAAGAGCCGCGAACTCGATTCCAAATCGCAGAATTTTTGGTGTTCGTATTTTAATATCAATCCTCTTGTATGCACGAAGAAACAATCGATGCTAAAGCACAGTCCGTTTTGGGCAAGATAGGCGGGAAGGAGTTTCTCAAGCCATTTTATCTTGCCGGCGGCACGGCGCTTGCCATACAGCTCGGACATCGCATTTCCGTTGATTTTGATTTTTTTACACCCACACACTTCTCCACTTCTTTGATAAAAGAAGAACTTTCGCATATCGGGACGCTTTTAATTTCTTCCGAAGATCCGGAGGGAACACTGAATGGGTCCCTAGACGGCGTTTCAATAAGTTTTTTTATATACCCTTATGAAAATAAATATCCGCTCATACAGTTTCACGGCGTTTTTCTTGCCGACGAACGGGATATCGCGGCGATGAAGATAGACGCGATTTCCACACGAGGAAGCAGGAAAGATTTTACCGACCTCTACTTTCTTCTTCGGAAGTATCGCCTCGGTGAGATTATCAACTTTTTTGAGACGCGGTACAGTCGGGTGAAGTATAATAAATTGCACATTTTGAAAAGCCTCATGTATTTTGAAGACGCCGACAACGATCCGCCTCCAATACTGATTCAAAATGTTTCGTGGAATGAGATTAAACGAACGATAACGAGCGAATCTAAGAAACTCGTCGCGTGAAAGGAAGGGAAGGGATCCCTGCCCGTGCGGAAGCGGGAAGAAGTATAAAAGGTGTCACATGACGTAGGGACGAGATTTTGGCAAAGAAAAAAGAGCGGTTTAGAATGACGCTCAGCACTTGTTGGTTAGGCCGGTCTGGCGAGCTCTTCGAGGATGGCGTTCTCGGCGGCGCCGGGACCGTTGTCACGATCGTACAGCCGAGTGTCCAGGAAGTCCTTTTGGCTTTTTAAAAAATAGCATTAAAATATCTTTAGTCAAGAGGCGTAGAAAATTTTTTTGTGACATAGTGGAATTATGGAAAAAAGCACTTTGCGAACACGCAGCGCGGGCGGGGTGGTATTGAATCCAGAAGGCGAGATTTTGGTCGTGAATCAGAAAGGCGACTCGTGGTCGCTTCCAAAGGGACATATTGATGGGGGCGAGAACGCGATAACCGCCGCGAAGCGGGAAATTTATGAGGAAGCGGGAATTACCGACCTTGAGCTGGTTAAAGAACTCGGCGCCTACGAGCGATACAAGATCGGAAAAGGCGGCATCGGGGAAGACGTGAAGGAGCTCAAAAAAATCACGATGTTTCTTTTTAAAACAAACGAACATGAGCTCGAGCCGGTTGATCTGGATAATCCCGAAGCACGGTGGGTGAACAAGGACGAGGTGGCGGAACTCCTCACTCATCCGAAAGATAAAGAATTTTTTCAGCAGATTGCGGGAGAATTATAACAAAAACGCTCGGCTTATTGTCGAGTTTTTGGTTTTGAGAGCCGAGCGTGATATATTTCGACATATAATGTCGAGATTTCGATATATCGTAACAACCTATGTTCCCACAGCCCATGCGGACAATGTCCGGGAAGCTTTGGCGCGCGCAGGCGCGGGAAGTATAGGGAATTACTCCCATTGCAGTTTCAGTTCAAAAGGAGCCGGACGGTTCAAAGGGGAAGTCGGTTCAAATCCAAAAATCGGAAAGGCGGGAAGGATTGAAAAGATTGCGGAGGAACGGATTGAAGCGATATGCGGTAAAAAGGAACTCAAGGCGGTTTTAGAAGCGGTTCGCGTGGCGCATCCATATGAAGAGCCGGTTGTTTTTGCAGTTAAAATCTTGACAATACTGTGAAAACAGAGTAGATTATTCTCGGTACCTATTAATAGGAGAGTGTACATTGGAAATTTTGGAACATAAACCCCCTGATGAACGAAGAATCATTATTCTCTCAAACCGCCTGCCCGTTACCGCGGAGCAGTCGACAGAAGAGGAGCTCACATTCAAGCAAAGCATCGGGGGACTCTCTACTGCCATTGATGTGTATTGCCGAAAAGAAGCATGCGAAAAAATATGGATCGGATGGCCGGGAATTCCGGTAGAAGATACGGACGAAACAATACAAAAAAACATACGGGAAAAACTGCTTTCGTTCGGATACAGCCCCGTTTTTCTCACGCGCGAAGAGGTGGAAGAAACATTCTATCTTGGCGCGTGCAACAAAAAATGGTGGCCGCTTTGCCACATGTTTCCACAACATGTGAGATTCGGATATGACTCCGAGTATGCGGAGGTGAACAAGCGTTTCGCGGACGAACTTATGAAGGTCGTCCGACCGGGCGATCTTATTTGGGTCCATGATTATCAGCTTATGTATGTCGCGGACTTTGTGCGCGGGCGGCTTCCGGAAGGAGCGAAAATCGGTTTCTTTCTTCATATTCCGTTTCCGCCGCTTGAAATATTCAGGTCTCTCCCGGAGCATCGCCTCGCGCTAGAGAAGCTTCTTTCATTTGACCTCGTAGCGTTTCAAGTATTTCGTTACGCGGAGAATTTTTTGAAATGCGTGGAGCATATTCTGGGCTTCGAGACGCGGTCGTTCCGCGTTATCCAACCGGAACATGTCACCGTTGTTGATTCGATCCCGATTGGCATCGACGATGAGCAGTTTGCGGCATACGCGGCGGATCCGGAGGTTATTGCGGAAAGCGCAAAAATACGGCGCGGTGCGGACGGTGCGGCCGTCATATTGGGAACCGGACGTCTTGACTATACGAAAGGCATACCTGAATTAATTCAGGCATATAGGGATTTTCTCGTAACATCGCCGGAATATCGCGGCAAGGTGAAACTGGTGCTTGTCGTGAGTCCGTCGCGGACAAAGATAAAAGAGTACGATGAACTTAAGGATGAGATTGAGAGGCTTGTCGGGAGTGTGAACGGCCAGTTCTCGACTCATTTATGGGGGCCGATTAAATTTTTTAATCAGGAGTTTACCCAGAAAGAGCTCGCCGCGTTTTATAAAGCGGCGCACATTGCCGCCATTACTCCGATTATTGACGGCATGAACCTCATGGTGATGGAGTATGTCTCATCTCGCATCGATGGGAGCGGTGTTGTTATTCTCGGCGAGAATGCCGGCGCCGCACAGACTCTCACCGAGGCGATACTTGTCAATCCGTATGATACGGACGGCTTCGCTCGCGCCATAAAGCAGGGGCTTCAAATGCCTCCTGCCGAACAACGGAAACGAATGAAGGCGATGCAGGAAAGCATCCGAAGGTTCAATGTTTTTCATTGGGCGGATGATTTTCTTAATCAGTTGGAGAATGCCGGGGCTTCGGAGGACGAACAGCCTGGGGTGCATGTTTCCTCTTTTATTGCTGATAAGATTGCGGAACTCTATAAGAAGGCGGGGTCGCGTCTTATTATGCTTGATAGCGACGGCACGCTTCTCCCGTTCGCTTTGGACCCGGCGGATGTTTCGCCTGATTCGGAAATCATGGCAATTCTTCAGGCGCTTGCGTCCGATCAAAAGAACACACTCGTTTTTCCGAGCGGCAGGCCGAGAGAAACGCTTGTCGAATGGTACGGCGCTTTGGACGCGCATCTCGCGGCCAATCACGGCGGGTGGATGCGCCGCAAGGGCAGCCGCCGATGGAAGCGACAGAATGTTGACGTGTCGTGGAAACGCGACATCAAGGGTGTATTGGAAGAACATGCGCGCCGGACGCCGAAAACGTTTATAGAAGAAAAAGCGTTCAGTCTCGCGTGGCATTATGGCTCTGTCGTTCCTCCTTTGTCCGGAAGCAAGCGCGCCAAAGATCTTGAGAGCGTGCTCATGAAGCGCATAGAAGGGCTTCCCGTCCGGCTTATTCACGGACATAAAGTGATCGAGGTTACACACGACCGCATTCATAAAGGAGAGGCAATTCGATCTTTTCTCGAAAATCGGAAGCGGGACTTCGTTTTCTATATTGGGGACGATGCGTCTGATGAGCTCGCGTTTCGGGCATTGCCTGAAGGCGACCATACGGTCTCAATCAAAGTCGGCCGTGGGCCTACCGCGGCGAAATACTCGCTTCCGACCGTAAAGGCGACGCGAATATTTTTGACGAAATTGGTTGAATAAAAAAGTAGCCGCTTCAAAGAGAAGCGGTTTTTTGCGCCCTGCGGCTCTGTCGCGCTTATATGCGAGACAAGCAGCCCCTCTCCTGGGGCAAGCCCCGAGGGAAACGATGCCTGTAAACAGTCATCCTCGCTCCATGTGGTTGCGGGAGCAAAAACCAAAAAAATTCCTTCGCAGAAGGAGAAACATTTGAGCAGTGGATGCAAAACCTTATGCCTCATTATATGCAAGCTCATGCTGATGTGATGAATGACCCAAAAAATGGAAAGGAGGAACAACAAAAATGGATGGTTGAAAATAAGGCAAGGTTTGATGTGGTGAAATAAATTTTCCTAACTTGTCATAACAAAAAATATATCACCTTTGCTCGAACCCACTTCGCACGCGCCGAGCGCGTGGTGGCTCGGGACTGAAGCGTACGCTCCGATCGCGTGGTATTGCGGTCTGCTCCGCCACTTCGTACTCCAAAAGCTCCAAAAGGTCGCAAAGTATCCATTGCTCCCAATCTCCGCTTTCTCCGTCCTTGTGGCGGCCCGAGGCGCTCCCGTAGCGACGTTTGTGGTAGCTCTAGCGTCCGCTCACACTTCGCCGCGCCTCGCATTGGCCGCTCACATTCGTTCGCAGAGCCTCTCCGGTGCTTACTTCGTGTTCGCTTAGTGGTTTCGGTGGAGTTCGTGGAAACTCTAAAAAGCGGATTGTGCCAAACTAGTTAATAGTCAAAACGGGAGGATGAAATGCTCAAACCACGGCTCAACAAAGCCGTGGTTTTCTGTTTTCATAAAATCCATTGTATTATCGGCGCATTATG
>JAKEFN010000032.1 GCA_022616085.1 bacterium | reverse complement strand
AGAAGCGTCTCCGCCTCTTCGAGCCGCCGTTCAATCCGTTCCGATTCGAAGCGCACTTTTGCCTCATTCGAAAAAGCGAAGCCCCCTTTCATTTTTTCATTTACGGATAGTTTTACGGGATAAAGCACATCGCCCGGGAGCGATTTTTCTGCCGCAAGAGAAGTCCATACGCCGCCTGCCGCAACAACAAGCAAAGCAGAAAATGCGTATGCAAAGCCGTTTCCGGCAAAAAACGCCAAAAATCCGCCTGTCGATTTTTGGCCGCGTTCTTCCTCGACAAAAAGATACGCGCGCATCGGGTGCATTTTCATAAATGCCCTGATGTCTTCGCGTATTTTGTTTTTTTCGTCGTTCGTAAGCGTCGTATATTTCATATCAAGATAGTTTTTTGTTTTTTTATGTCGCAAATTCGCCGAGCAAGATACGAAGTTTTTTCACTCCGCGCGTAATGCGCACAGATACGGTATTCTCGCGTTCATTCAGAAGATTGGCGATTTCCATGGGCGAAAGTCCGTCAAGGTATCGAAGCTTTACGACTTCTCGATATTGATCCGGGAGTTTCTCTATGGCGCTCGCCACGTATGCCGCCTCGCTCTTGATATATCCGTCCTCACGTTCGTCGGGGATCGTCTCGGCGAGCATTTCTTCTCCATATTTGGAGAAGGTGTCTGTTTTTTTCTTCCGCCGCCAGTCAATGATGGCATTGCCTGTGACTTTGAAAACGAACGCACGCAGATTTTCCACCTTGTTTCCTGCCGAAATATATATCCAGGTGCGGGTAAATGCTTCTTGGGTAAGATCTTTTGCAACCTCGCGGTCAAATGTTTTGTAATAACAGTGGCGGAATATCGCATCGGCATTTTCGTCGTAACAGACAAGAAAGTACTCTTCTATTGTCTTATCGTCCATAATGATTATGACGGGCGGGGGTTTTAATTCTTACTTCCCGCCCATAGATGCTTGTAGTATACTAAAATACGCCCAGGAGAGCCATTAGCCCCTCACTTGGAAAGGCGCCGGAATTATTGTGTTTTACGTATATGTGATAAAAAGTAAGAAGACAGTATTTATGTCGGCTATACGAATGATCTGAAAAGGCGGTTTAAGGAACATAATAATTCCGAAAGTATAGCCACGAAATACAAAACTCCGTTTGATCTTATTTACTATGAGGCATATGCATCAAAGGCAGATGCACGATATAGAGAGGATAACGATATAGAGAGGATAACTTGAAAAGACATGCGCAGGCTTATGTTCATTTAAAAAAACGGATTAGCAATAGCCTGTGCCTTTCCAAGTGAGGGGCCATTAGCTCATCTGGTAGAGCGCATCCATGGCATGGATGAGGTGGCCGGTTCGAGCCCGGCATGGTCCACTATACGAAACTTGTTCGGAATTAAATAAGCGGAGCGATTTTGCGGAAGCCAAAATCGCGCTGTCAATGTCGCTTCCGCCAAGGGCGGAGTCGGGGCACACAGTGCGTTTTTTGCTTTGCAAAAAACGCCCCGCATTTCTAATTTCGCAAACATTTCTCTTGGTGGTGTTATTATAGCAAGCTATAATTTGTAATAACACTGAATAACAATGTCTATGGAAAGAGAACAAAACCCTAATAATTCAGAAGGGGAAATGTTGCTGGATCTCGCTAACGAGCTAGAGCATGTTCAAAAACTCTTGACTACTGCGAATTCATGTTGCGGGCTGCAAACGGCGGCTCGGAAAGACTCAAAATATCAACAATATTCTTCGCTTT
>JAKEFN010000031.1 GCA_022616085.1 bacterium | reverse complement strand
GAAAGCGAAGAATATTGTTGATATTTTGAGTCTTTCCGAGCCGCCGTTTGCAGCCCGCAACATGAATTCGCAGTAGTCAAGAGTTTTTGAACATGCTC
The DNA here is from genome assembly GCA_022616085.1 of bacterium. Lineage (GTDB taxonomy): Bacteria > Patescibacteriota > Minisyncoccia > Phycocordibacterales > JAKEFN01 > JAKEFN01. The sequence continues at coordinate 5,737 of JAKEFN010000031.1, read as the reverse complement.
TAGTCGAGCGGCGCGTCCCGCGCCGCGAGCTTATCTCTTCCAATTTGTATTTTCCCAGCTGGCGGTGTATTTTAAAGATAGCTCGAACGGAATTCTGTCCTCGCCGCGCCTTGCGCGGCTCGGAATGGGCGGGGCGGGCAAACGCGGCTTCGCCGCGATAATTCCAAACTGCCAAAGAACCTGAAAACAAATCGGCTCAAACCATATTTTGGAAGGGCAAAAGAAATTTTTTCAAAACTATGAATCTCCAAAGCAAAAGAATTTTAATAACCGGAGTTGGCATTAAGCCTGTTGGGCATGTTTTTAAAGACATCACAACTGGGGAATCCTCCCATACTCCAGTTTTTGACGGCACTACCGAATACAAAGCAAATATTGGAGCGGCAACAGCTCTTGAGTGTGCGAAGGCAGGGGCTGTCGTGCATTTGGTATCTCGCACGGCAGACAAATTGCAGATCGTCAAAAACTGGATTGAAAAAGAGATTCCAGAAGCAAGAGTAGAATTTTCAGCTGTTGATTTGAGCGATACTAAACAACTTAAAAAACTTGCTGAGGATTTACCTGACGACTTGCCTTTGTATTGGGTACAGTCGGTCGGACTTGGCGCGGGTACGGTAAAGGTCAAAGACGACAATCCGTATTTGCTCATTGACGAAATTCCACATGAACTTGTCGAAGCCGAACTGTCTGTGCTGACCAACACGATAACTTTTTTGCAGCTACTTTTACCTCGTTTTCGCAAACAAAAGGAAAGTCGTGTTTGCATAATTTCGTCAATGTCCGCTGTCCGCTCTTTTGCTTCTGGAAGCATCCATAATGCGGCCAAGGGCGCGATAAGCCGCTTTGCGAACGCGGCCATGATTGAATTAGACCGCGATAAAATTTTTGTCAGTGATGTGCGCCCAGGCGGCGTTGACACTGGCATGTATGATTCAAAAGTTGTACAAGACACTGTTCGTCGCATATCTCAAAATTTTAATTACTCCGATATTCACTACGCGCCGCCTTCTGCCGTTGGACAAGCGATAGTATTGGCCCTTTCCTCGGATGCGCACATCACTTCAGTCAACATGGTTGGTCGCGGCCAATGGCCGCATGAGGGTTCATAATTTTGTATTCGCTTCGCGAATTCTGGGTTGACTTCATCGCCAATTTAGCATAATGTTTGGAGTATGTCAATCCCATTAGAACTCATGAATAGCCCCCTGTGGCTCCGTGAATGGAGGGAAAAAATGCATGAAAAAGCTAGTCGTTTTCCTGTCGGGAAGCTTATTTACGGGCTTGGGATTGAATCGTTAATCCCCGGGGCGGCCCATATTTCCATGATTTCAGCCGCCGATCAAGAGGAATTTTCGTTCAAGGAAAATGAGAGCGATATTCGATATGCCCTTGAAGCCGCGGAGCCGTATTTCACGAACCGTTATTTTGCGGAAAATGCGGCATCATTTACAAAAGCAAGCATCACGGTCGTGCGGGAGGGGAGAGACGAGGGCGCGATAGAGATATCTGCGGCACCTTTGCATATCGTCATCGCCGAGAAAAATTCAAAAATCCATATTATTGACACAAGCGGAGCGACAGCGCGAACGATCATAATTCTTGCAAAAGAGCATTCGCGCGTATCGTTTGATTATTATCCCGCATTTCATAATGAAGCGGTGGCATTTGCCAATAAAATCGGCATTATTGAAAAGGGCGCCGCTCTCGAGTGGCGGGAAGCAATTTCCGGAGGCCGTTTCGTTAAATCTGACACCGTGTCTTCTCTTAGAGGAGAAAGAGCGCGGACCGAAATCAAATCTATCGCCGTATCGGGAGGCGCGGAGCAATTCGATATATACAACAGGGCGATACACGAAAAAAAACTCACCGAGTCGCGGATTATTTCCGCCGGCGCCGCATTCGGAAAAAGCAAAATTTTATATCGAAGTTCTATCGCGATGAAAAAGGGGATAACGGAGGCGGACGGCGCGCAAAAAGGACGATTTATCATTTCTTCGCCCGAAGCGGAAATTGACGCCATACCGGCGCTCGATATAGGGAGCCCGGATGTCAGATGCTCCCATGCCGTTTCCGTATCGCACATCGGAGAAGAAGAACTTTTTTATCCGTCGCTCCGCGGCATTCCGGAGACGGACGCGCGGAAGATGATTCTTTCGGCAATTTTTGGAGATTTTCTTCCCATAGGTAATGCGATATCTGAAAAAATCAATGAATATATCTGAAAAAATAAAGAACGATTTTCCTTTTTTTGAAAAAACGGGAGTCGCGTATCTTGATTCCGCCGCAACCTCGCAGACGCCGCAGGTTGTTTTGGACGCTATGGAAGCGTATTACACGATTTTCCGCGCAAATGTGCATCGAGGGCTTTATGGGCTTTCCGCCGAGGCGACCGAGCGGTTTGAGGGCGCGCGCGAAACGATTGCGCAGTTTATCGGCGCATCAAAGGAAGAAATAATTTTTACCGGAAGCGCCACGATGTCATCAAATCTCCTTACCTATGCGCTTGAAAATACCTTGGAGCTTCGCGAGGGTGATGAAATTCTTCTCTCCGCCATGGAACATCATTCGTCGATTGTCCCGCTCCAAGAGCTTGCACAGAGGAAAAAGCTGAAGCTTGTCTATATTCCGCTTGCGGAGGGGTTTGCGCTTGACTACAAAGAGGCAAAAAGACTCATCACCCCGCGGACGAAGATAGTCGCGGTGATGCGCGCGAGCAACGTTCTCGGCACAATAAATGATGTGCGCGCCATTTCCCAAACAGCTCGAAAAAACGGCGCGATTATGATTGTAGACGCGACATCGGCGGCGGGACATGCGCCCCTTTCGGTGAAAGATCTCGATTGCGACTATCTTTATTTCTCCGGCCACAAAATGTGCGGACCGACCGGAATAGGCGTGCTTTATGGAAGGCGCGATTTTCTCGAGAAGCTTTATCCGGGTTTTTTTGGCGGCGGCATGATTGATCGAGTTACGCGCGAGAAATCGTCATGGAGGGAGGTTCCCGGGCGCTTTGAAGCCGGCACGCCACCCATTGCGGAGGCGATCGGCCTCGCTGCGGCCGCCGAATATATTAACGAGATCGGATTTCCCGCGATACGCGAACAGATAGAGGATGTATTTTCATATGCGCGCGAGACGCTCTCTCGCATCCCGAATGTCAGCATATATGCGCGGACCGATGCGCGAGAAAATGCCGGCATATTGTCTTTTACCATAAAAGGCGTTCATCCCCATGACGCCGCAGAAATCCTCTCCCGCGAAAATGTCGCGATTCGCGCGGGGCATCACTGCGCAGAGCCTCTTCTTTCAGAGCTTGGCGAAACCGCTCTCTGCCGCGCAAGTTTTTATTTTTATAATACAAGAGGCGATGCGGATCGGCTTGCCGCCGGCATCAAAAAGGCAAAAGCCACGCTTCGCGCATAATATGGATGAAGAATTATACAAAGAAAATATATTGGATCACTATCGCCACCCGCGGAATTTCGGCAAACCGGAGACGTATGATGTTCGGGAGAAGAGCTCCAATCCGCTTTGCGGCGATGAGCTTACACTCTATCTCGCGTTTGACGGGGAGACGGTTTCCGGCGCGCGATTCGAAGGGGACGGGTGCGCTATAAGCATTGCAGCCGGCTCTATGCTGACCGAAAAGATAAAAGGAAAAGACATTGGGGAGCTTAAACTTATGACGCCCGGCGATATTTATACCATGCTTGGCATAAAGATAAGCCACACGCGCGAAAAATGCGCGCTCCTTGCGTATGCCACGCTTATAAACATACTTGCCGTTCGCTAAAAATCCCGCTCTTTATGAAGCGGGATTTTTAGAAACTTGTTTTTATTCAGGCTGGTTAGTTTGCGACTTCGGTTTCGGTTGTGGTTTCAACTTCAACTTCCTGTTCCATCGTGAAGTGCGCAGAAACCGCTTCGATGACGCGCGCATAGACGCTCGCATCCACGGATGCCTGCGTTGTAAGAACGGCGTTTATTTTTTCCGTAAGGGCCGTCTCAAAATCAGCCGCGGGTGTGTCTCTTTTTGCAAAGATGCCCCACCACGGGTAACGCACTTTGACCTTCGCTTCTACATGGTTATCTTCCGCGCTCTCAAGCATTACTTCCGTTTTTGCTTTGAGCGATACCGGAATAAAACCGAAGAGACGAGCCTTTTCTTTTACTGTAACGTGGACAGTGCTATTCTCCACTTCTATTTCTGAAACATTCTCATTCGTTGCGACGACGGCTTCCGCATACATGCCGAGGTCGGTTTCATTTTTAACCTGCGTGCTACCGGTGACTTCCGTCGCCATTCCGGCGGCGCCTTTGCTCTTGACGCTGATGTTCAAAAGCGGAAGCTCGGCGGAGACTTCGAGAGATTCTTCTCCGTTAACGTCGTCCATTAATTCCATCATCTCTCCATCTTCACTTTCTTCCATTTCGTTTTCCATGGCTTCATTCGCTTCCATTTCAAGCATTACATCGGCATCCATATCCGCGCCAGCCTCCATTTCCATGGCTTCGGCATGTGCAGAGACGGAGAGGTCAGCATTTGTGCCAACATGTGCTGCCACCATGCTCGCGCCGAAAACAAAAGACAAAATGAATGCTAAAAAGCCAATCAATGAAAATCTTTTTTTCATTTTTTGTTTATAATTTATTTGATAATTTACTTGATAAATACGGCTTTTTGCCCGCCGCGTTATGCGGCACCGCATCACGAAAGAATAGCATGATTAGGATAAAAAAGCTAGTCCGAGCGCAATAGCTATTGGGAAAGAACTCGTTTGACCGGCACAATATTTCTCTTCTTGGATTTTTTGCTATAATAGATGTATGTCTTTCTGGGCGACACGAAGAAAATTTTTGTATTCGCTCATTTTTGTCATTCCTGCTATTATAGGCGTCGGCATAGCGATTGCGGTTATTCTCCACGAAGATCCGACCTGCACCGACGGAGTCCAGAATGGAGATGAAGCGGGCATAGACTGTGGGGGATCGTGCCCCCTGCTTTGTCTTTCCCAAGTATCTCCTCCCATAGTGCATTGGGCGCGCGCCTTCAAAGTCGCTCCGGGCATTTATGATGCCGTCGCTTTTCTCGAAAATCCGAACACAATCGCGGCGGTTAGGGAAATTCTCTATAATATCAAAATATATGATTCTCAAAATATTCTCATTGCCGAAAAATTCGGCAAAACGTTTTTGCTCCCGAGCGAGCAATTTGCCGTGTTTGAAGGGCGCATTGAGACGGGGGCTCGGGAGCCGAGACGCGTTTTTTTTGAGATTGTCGGAACTCCTCTCTGGATTCCGTTCAATCCGGATTCCATTCCGCGCCTTAATATAATCAACGAGACGATTTCTAATGCAGATTCCGCTCCGCGCCTTCGGGCCGCGCTCGTCAATAAGAATATTTTTGAAATCAGGAATATCGAAATCAACGCGCTCATCTATGATGCGAACGGCAACGCAATCGGCGCTTCCGCGACAGACGTTCCTATCATACATGCGAACGAAGAAGTCAATCTTACCTTTACATGGCCGGAACCATTTCCAGGAACTCCCACTCGCATTGATATTATTCCTCGGGTAAACGTATTCAGTATAAACGTGCCGAGTTAGCTTGCAGATGTCTATAAGTCCGATTTTCTAGAACCTATCTCAAAATAAATCGCGTAGCGAGGCCTTGAAATTACGAGCGAGCATCGTTCGGAGCGAGGAAGGTGTAGACTCTACGACGACGAGCGAG
>JAKEFN010000030.1 GCA_022616085.1 bacterium | reverse complement strand
AAGCGAAGAATATTGTTGATATTTTGAGTCTTTCCGAGCCGCCGTTTGCAGCCCGCAACATGAATTCGCAGTAGTCAAGAGTTTTTGAACATGCTCTAATGCGGATTCGCTCGATCCTGATCTCCATCCGCTTTGGTGAAATAAGAGTCCTGAAGCGCCGCGCCGAGATCATGTCCGACGTTTATAAACGTCTTTTTGCGCGAAAGCGGGCTGAATCTGCTCGGAAAATCCTCAAACGCGGTTCCCGCAATACCAAAAAAACCGGCGTCAAAAATTGCCTTTCGGTATAGGAAACCGGAACAAAAAAAATCGGCAGCATGGGCTCCTCCCCTTTTCGCGGCGCCAATAAATGCATGGAGAAGCGCGGCGTCAGAATTTTCTAATCCGGCCATATCAACAATGCGCGCAATGTGAAACCCTTCCGCTTCTTCAATACGAAAGATAAGATAGCCCGCGACATTGCCTGCCTCTTTCGTGATAACCGCACGATATTTCAAAAACGGATTTTCAAAAAATCGCCACGAAAGATAGTCATCCGTCCGCTCCACGGTTACCGGGAACCTTTCCCTCACTTTCTTCCATGCGTCATAAAATGTAAAGCCATTCTGTGCTTCTATGACATCCGATACGTTTTTCTCACCCGAAACAACATGCGGAACGGTGTATTCTCGCAAGACCGGCACATCGGGATCAAAAACCGCCATATAACGCGTAAGGTTCCCCGCATCGCGGAACGCATCTCTAATCCTCGGTATAAGCTTCGCGGTCGCATCCGTATAGCCGGAAACAAAAACAGGATATTCCGTTTCCATCACTTTCTTTGCAATGAGCGCGCCCACGCCAAAAATTCTCCATGAGGGAAGCGTGAACAGGTTCATAAGGACGCGGACTTTCTTTGTCTCGCCGTATATCTTATAAGAAACGTCTTTGAAACCGAGATGCCCGACGATTTTCTCTTCCGTCCGCGCGATGCATATCCCGTCAAACTGCCATTCAATATAGCGGGGGTCTTTCAAAATATACTTTTCATGGTATGCCTCGCCGACATACGTTTGAAATTCGGGGAGTTCGTTCGTTTCAAAAAGCTTTACCGTCAACCCCTTCATAATGTTGATCCGCCTGTTACAGCGACTGTCTCGCCGGTAATAAAATCCGCCGAGGGAGAAGCGAGAAACAAAACCGCTCCGGAAACGTCATCTGCCACGGCAAGCCGCCCGAGCGGCGTTTCTCTTACGAGCATTTCGTCAAACTTTTCCGGAATACCTTTGGTGAAATCGTTCCGTATAAAGCTTGGAGAAACGGCGTTCACGGTTATATGCCACCGTCCGACCTCTTTCGCGAGCGCTTTTGTAAATCCAAGAAGCGCATATTTTGCGGTCACATAATCCGAAAGGCCTGCCGGCACGCCGCCCTCTACATATGAAGAGAGAATATGAATGATTTTTCCTCCGCCATTCTCTTTCATGACCGGCACGACAATATCGGCCGATTCCACCGCGGACTTAAGCTGGAGTTCAAGGTGCTCTAGATAATTCGCCCATGTCTTTTTCGGAAATGCGCCGTGAACCGCCGGCGCGCTCGCCGCATTGACGAGAATATCAATACGCCCGTGCTCTTTGAGGACGCTCTGAATAACCCCTTCTGTTTCCTCTTTTTTTTGAAGATCCGCGGAATACTTCCCCTCTCTGCCGTGGCGGCACACGGTCGCGCCACTTCTTTCAAAGGCATCCGCGATATTCGATCCCGTGCTGCCGGTTCCCCCGAGTATTAATACGATTTTTTTACTAAAGTCGTGCATATTATTCATCCCTCACCTTTACTTTTAATAGCCCCTCAACAAAAATTTTCCCGTCTGCATTTTTCACCAAGGATTTTAATTCAATAACCCGAAGCGCGCTGTATTTCCCCGTAACAACCCCTTCCACGATAACGCGTTCTCCGGACCGTACGGGGTTTTTGAAACGCGCTTCATGCGAAATAAGAAGCGCGCGGCGCCCGGGAACGAGCATTCCGACGAGCGTAGAAAAAAAAGAGGAAAGAAGCATGCCGTGGACGATCCGCCCCCCGAATTCCGTGCCGGACGCGTATGCTTCATCAACATGAAGAGGGCTTTCGTCGCCGGAGAGTTCGGCGAAACGCGCGACAAGATCGTCGTCAATATCCCGCTCAAAGGAAAAAATATCTCCTTCCGATATATCATCATATCCGAGTTCGTTCAGTTGAAGCATAATTATATTTTAACTCCGTGCGCGCGGAGCGCCGCTTTTATATCGCCGACATTTTTCACCGCAACCACTTCTTCAATGCTGAAAGAAACATTGAAGCCTTTTTCAAGCTCCGTCACGAGAAGCAGTCCGTTAAATGAATCCCATTCGGCGACGTTCTCGGGGCTTGTTTCGTCCGTAACGTCCTCCTTCGCGACCCCGAAAATCTTTGATAATATGCTTTTTAACTGTTCTTCCATGATATTTTAAAACTATAGCCAACTCAAAACTCAAATGTCAAAACTGGATAATTTTAAATTTTGAGCTGCCGTTTTGACTTTTGAGTTTTGCGTTTTGAGTTGGCATAAGATGTCTATAAAATTCAGAATTGTCCAATCGTTATATATTCCGGCGGATTAAAAATTCCTTTTTCCAAATTATAATAATAAAATCGCGTATCGGGAACACCGAATTTTTTTTCTTCAAAACCGCATGACGCCAAAAACCCTTCGCACGGCTTATTTTTTGCCGTTGGAATGAATTCTGCCGAACAAGCCCGTGCGCCGAGATCATGGAGCTTGCGCAATATGCGCGAGAGAAACGCCTCCGGCACGCCCCTCCCCAATATCCTACAGCTCAAAAGCAAAGAATCAATATGCCATGAATTTTTTTCGCGCGGACATATAATGGCAACGCCTACGATGCCGTAATCTCCGAAACGGTCCTTGGCGCGCACCGTCCATACTTTCGAACCTTTCTCAAGATGCTCCCGTATGGCTTCTTCTATATAGCGCCTCGTTGTGAGATTGAATTGGTTTGTCTTTTGCGTAAGCTGGCTTACGCGCGAAATAGTTTCGTCGCGCGCATCCTCGACAAGAATGGCGATACCAAGCTCTTTTAAAAAATCAGAAAGGGTTCCGGCGGATTCCTGAAACGACTTTCTCTTTTTTTCTTCTTCATACATCTCGGCGCGCCTCTTGTCCTCGGGAGTCAGTGCGAAAGATTCAAATCCCTTATACGCGCGGAGTTCCGATATCGGCGCCACCGCTATCTCCGGAAGCGATACGCGCACAAGTTCCTGCTCAAACGGGCTGTCGTCAAGAAATGCGAAACTATCCGTGCCAATACCCATCTCCTCCGCAAGTTCGCGCATGTTCGCCGCTTTGTCATTCCAGTTAACGCGCCACGCCGTAACGTGCTCCTTCCGTATCCGCATGTCGGGATGTTTGTCAAAAATCTCAAACGCATCTTCCGGATTATTCTTGCTGTTGACCGCAAGGATAATTCCGCGATCGCGGAGCGAGAGAATGTATTCCTGAAGCGGCGCGTCAGGAACAACGCCCGAAAGCCCGTCTTCCCCCGCAACACCCTTCCACAGCGTATTGTCCAGATCAAGGACAAGACATTTTTTCGTCACGCCTGAAAAAGCGATCGCATACCCGAGAAGCTCTTCAGCGAGAAGCGGAAACGCATCCGGTGAAAGGCGGAAGTCGCCGAGTTCCGCAAATTTCGTTTTCCAATATTTCTCTCTCCCGATGCGGCGGAGAAAGCCGTCAAAATCAAAAACAAACACCCGACTGCTTTCGGCAAATTCTTTGAAGACATCCGCGAGTTTCCCTTCGGTGGAAGCGTTTACGATGACAAGCTTCCCCGAAAAATGCTCCAAAAAAGAGGAGACGACTTTCCCCGCATGTTCCGTATCCAAAAAATCGCTCTCCTCGGTCACAAGAAAGGTGATGTCCGGACGGAACACATACAAGGCGCTTGCCGAATCAAGCATCTCTTGGCTGAATTGGTTATACGAGGCGCTATAGACTTCCAAAAAAATATTATGGAAGATGCCCATCGCGCGCGTAGTTTCGGGAAGGCCCTGAATGGTAAATCCGCCGAGAAAAGCCGCCTTGAACGCACGCGCGTATGGAGGAAGCGCATCGGCCGTTTTTGGAAACTCCCGCGCAACTTCCAAAAAATCCCCGGTGCTGGCATTTTGGTCTTCGTATAATTCGCTTATTTTTTTCTGGAGTTCAAAAAATTTCATGATCAGTTTTTTCACCTCGATTTCCGTATTTCCTTTTGAAGGGCCTTGTCGAGCGTGATTACATGGTGCGTATGGGAAAGATACAAAAGCGAAACGTCAACAAAAGAAAGCCTTCTGTTCTCTAGAGCATGTGAAAAAACTATTGACGTAGCGAGAATTCATGATGCGAGGCGAAAATGCGGTGAGGAAAGCGAAGAATATTGTTGATATTTTGAGTCTTTCCGAGCCGTTATTTGCAGCCCGCAACATGAATTCACAGTAGTCAAGAGTTTTTGAACATGCTCTAGACTCCTGAAAAGATGCGAGACATCGGCAAAAAATTCCGGAGATGAGTAAAGAACGGCAACTTCGGAGTTATTGAGAGCGAACTCAAGAAACTTTTTCGCTTCGGCTTTCCCAACCGCTCTTAAAAGAAAAGAGGATGTTTCAAGAATGACATATTCCGTAAGAACAACGTTCGAAAGAAGGGCGCTTACCTTCACCGCTTTCCCGTGCTGACTGTCATTTTCGCTGAACAATGCGACCCAGACGCTCGAATCAACGACCATCATATGCCGTAGACAATTTCATCGATCCTTCTGCTTAAATTTTTTTCCTCACTCTTAAAACGGATGCCTGTAAGGTCTTTAAGCATGTATGCGCCTTTCTTTTCCCCTTGTTTAAACGGTTCAACGTAAAACAGCGGTTCGGTGTTTCTCATCACAAGAAAAGAAACCCCCCGTTTTGTCTCGCGGGAAATATTCTTCAGGCTCCGAGAAAATTCCCGTACCCCGATAATTTTTTGCGCGGTTTGCGCAGTTTCCTGTCCGATAGATTTCATATTTATAGAATAACAAATGGCAAACAATTGTCAAACAAGTTTACCTATGGGGAACAACGGCAAAAGCGGCCGCGAACCCGCCGTCGTGGCTAATGCTTACCTCCGCCGCGCTTCTTTCTCCGTCTATATATATGACCGGCCTCCCGTCTTCTTCATGCCGGATTTCAATCCGGTCAAACCGCTTCATCAAATCGCCCCCCGCCGCTTTCATGACCGCCTCCTTTGCGGCAAAAATTCCCGCGAGCCGCTCCGGCGCATGCGCGCTTCCGAAACAGTATTCCCACTCGCCTATGGCAAAAATTTTCTCCCAATCCGCGCGGTTTTCCGCCTGAATTCTTTGAAATTTTTTTACAGAGACAATGTCAATTCCGACCATATGTTTCAAGTATGGCCTCTGCCACGCGCGCGGACGATTTTCCGTCAACTTTATAGCATAAAATATCAAGCACCCGCTGCCGCGCCGCGTATTTTCGCTCCGGATGCGCAAGGTTTTTGTTTATGCACGCAATAAGCTCCTCGCCGGAGTTCGCGAGATCAACCGCTTTCTCGCGGAGAATCGGCTGGTAATGGTCGTGCGTATAAAGAACCGCGGACACATCGCGTCCCTTCTTGTCATATTTGCTTCGAAACGTCGTATTGATGACCGGCTTGTCAAAACAAAAACCGTCAAGCGTGAGCGTTGAACAGAGTGTCACCATTACATCCGCATAATAGATTGTATTGATGAAGTGCGTAATCTCGCGGGTATCGGGATCACACTTGTCATGAAAGTATTCGGAGAAACTGAAGCTCTCGTCCACGGCGATGCGGGGATTTCCCTTCCACATGTCGAACCGCTTCTCGCGCGCGTCGGTGAAGTGGGATCGTATGAGCATCTGTGCGGGATGGGCAATTGCGCCGTTTTCCAAAGCGCGGGCAATGATCTCCGGAATGTTCCCGTCATCCTTCGTCCATGCGCCGGTTGACCCCCACAAAATAAGTTTGCGAGACGGATCAAGCCCGATTTTTTTAAAAAAATCGCTTCGTGGCATGATACAATCTCCCCGCCGATACCAGTCAAACTGCGGGAATCCCGTAACAACAATCCGCGCGCCTTTCATATGCTGGGAAGCGAGCGCGGCCTCCGCCATCTCGCCGTTCTGGACAATAAGCGTATCGGGGACGAACAGAAAAAGTTTCGTCGTAATATTGTCCCACACCCGCGGCATGCTCGCGGTCTTAATGCCGCGGCGGCGCGCTTCTTTCATAAACTGAACATCCTGTGTCGAAAGTATGGACGTTGAAAAGACGACGTCGGGACGGTATTTCTCAAAATATTCTCCATATAAATCACCGGGGAAAAACGTCCTGTCAATATACCGAGCGGCCGTTTTCAAAAAAGAAATTCTCCCGAGCGGCGCAAAAAACAATTTTTCCAAAAAAAGAAAAAACGTGTTTTTGTTGAATGCGATATAGAACACGTTCCGGTATGCGGGATTGAAAACGAGAAGCGCGGCAATTTGCCTCCATTTGCGATGAAACCTTCCCGAGGGACTTTCTGTTATATTCTCAAGGATAACCTGGCCATCTTCAAACTCTTTTCTCAGATAATCCGGAATTTCTTTTCCGCGCGAGCTGTACAAAAAAATGACGATCTTTCCCGCCCCTTTTTTCAGATAATCAAGAACGCCGCTTCGGAGAATGTTCCGCACGACAAACCCCCGCGTTACGATTATAAAAATGGTCGGTTTTGATTGGTCCCTCATTTGCATAATAAAACATCTTGTATTATAAATAAGTTAATCTGAATTAAGGCTACCGACTATAGAGCATGTTCAAAAACTCTTGACTACTGCGAATTCATGTTGCGGGCTGCAAACGGCGGCTCGGAAAGACTCAAAATATCAACAATATTCTTCGCTTT
>JAKEFN010000029.1 GCA_022616085.1 bacterium | reverse complement strand
TAATAGAGGTTATCTCCATCCTGATACCGATTAAAAAACAGAATGCCGTTTGACTGATTTCGATTATCACTCAGACTTTTCTCGTTATATTCCTTTATTATGAAGTACGCCTCCTGCCGCGCATTCTGCCATGCGCTCCGTGTCAGTAAACGGAAAATATTTTGCGGACGGAATCCATCGTCTGTGTCATTCGGATTGCTCACCGAATACAGAAAGCGGAATAAATCACTCGCCGCGAGCAATCCTATATTCGTGCTTCCGCGCCCGCCGGATAGCGTCATGTATCCGCCTGAATTAAGCCACCAATAAGGACTCGCGCTCTCACTGTCGGAACCGGCCTCGGAGAGAACGCCGTCCTGATTGAAATTATAAAGATACGGGGATGAGACGGTTCGCGCGGGTGCGGCCGATGCCTCCCGCAACACAAAAAAAGACATGCACAAAAGCGCTAAAGCGGAAGCACACAAGTAAAATCTCATTACTTCTTATTATACTGCACGTCCGCTATATGCCAATGCCGCGGTATGCAAATGCCGGCGCGGTTCGAACTTGAGACGAAAGGCAATTCCGCCCGTCAATGACAGCCTGTATCCCATGCCGAGAAAAATCGTCCGGAGAAAGGGCGCGGAACACATTGTGCGCGGTTGCGACAATTGCCCCGGCGGCGCCTTCAAGCGCGTCTTCAAGGGACCGCGCGGTTCCTCGCTCAATGGCAAAAGGGTCAAAACTTGCGGCCCATCCTCCGCGCCGGTCGATTTCTTCAATAAGGCAAAACGAGGGGCTCTCTCTGCAGTCGCCGATATTAGGTTTATAGGCAAGTCCCAGGACCGCAATCTTTGCATCTTTGATCGGAATATCGCGCTCTGCGAGCACCTGTTCGAGAAGACTCACAGTATAGCGGGGCATGCGGTTATTGATGCGCCGCGCGAGCGAAAGAAATTTATGCTTGAAGCCGTTTTTTTCCGCATAATCAATGAGATAATAAGGATCCACGGGGATGCAATGTCCGCCCACGCCGCAACCCGGATAATGAGGCATAAACGAAAACGGTTTTGTAGAAGCGCCTTCTATCACATTAACTACGTCAATGCCGAGTTTGTTAAACGACATCGCCAACTCATTGACGAACGCAATGTTAACATCCCGAAATGCGTTTTCGACAACTTTGACCGCCTCCGCTTCCTTAAGCGAACTCATGCATTTGATATGCGCATCAAGAATAGCGCTATAAAATGACAATGCCCGCTGCATGCTCTCGTCATTAAAGCCGCCGACAACGCGACTAATATTTTCCACATTCCATTTGTCGTTCCCCGGGTCTATCCGCTCGGGACAATGCGCGAGCAGAAAATCTTTGCCGGCGCGGAAACCGGATCCTTCTTCAATCAGAGGTATGACAACCGATTCGCATACGCCTGGATTGATCGTTGATTCTATAATAATGAGAGCGCCGCTTCGTATATTTGGCGCAATATTCTTACATGCTGAAGTCAGCGGAAAAAGATCGGGCGAATGGTCATCATTCACCGGGGTCGGAACGCATACGACGACGACGTCCGCCTCGCGCACGAGGCCGAAATCGCTCGTCGCCTGTATGCGCGAACGTCGCATTTGACGCGCAATCGCCGGGTCGTTGAAGGGCGATTTTTTCTCATTTACAAGACGGACTTTCCCTTCATCAATATCAAGCCCGATAACGCCATAACCCTTTTTCCCGGCAAGGAGCGCCAAGGGAAGACCCACATAACCAAGTCCCACAACCGCGACCGTTTTATTTTTTTTGCATAGAAGTGCCATAATGCGTTGATACCATATATGACGAAAGACTTCGGAGAAAAATTACACCTGCCATGTTATGATAGATAACGCCATGAAAAAATCGCATTTTGAGAAATTGGTAAATGAGGGATTGGCGCTTATCCCGAAAAAATCCCTTGAAAAAATAAAAAATGTCGCCCTACTCATCGCGGATTATCCAACCGAAGAACAGCTCAATGAGAATGACATTCCGGCGGATGCAACGCTTCTCGGCCTCTATGAAGGGATACCGCTTATAGAGCGCGGCGAGCATTATGGTATCGGTATGACGCTCCCCGATCGCATTACTATTTTTCAAAAACCGATAGAAGAAGCGGCCGGCGGGGACGCGGACGCCATACGGCGCATCGTAGCGGAGACGGTAGCCCACGAAATCGCGCATCATTTCGGCATGGACGAGCATGAAGTTGAAGAATGGGAAACGAAAAAAAGCCGCGTCTTATAAAGGCGGGCTTCGCTACTCTTAACTCAAAGGTTCTTTGCCGCATGTCCGACAAAATTTGTATTTTTTCCCGTGGAATATTCCGGGCGCTTTATCCAGGTGGCTGCATTCCGCCTGCAAAGTTTCGATTGCGCTATTGAGCCGCGCTCTGCTCTCGCGAAGACTCCCGATGCGATCGTCAATCTCGAAAACTCTTTGTTGGAGATCGTGTATTTTCTTTTTAATCGCTTTAGGATTTCCGGTCATGTGCCATATTTCCCTTGTTCAAGACATATGCAGTATAGGCTTCGCGTATATTTTTGCAATAGTCAAAATTTTCGCATCCTGAAAAGCCCGGCGAGAGAGACGATAACAAGCGCTATATACATCGCAAATCCATACAGGCACGTCGGGTAGCCAAAAGAAGGGCATGCGATTGTTCCTTCTCCAAAAAATTCTTGGTACAAGAGCGACCCCGAAAACAAAACGCCAATAACCGAGATTGCAAAAATGATTTTAAGAAAAATTTTCGGATTCATAATTCGAAAGTTATACGATAATAATATAATAACAAAAATATCTGCCATATGCGTTGACATTTCGTCTTCTTCTACTACATTGAGATAAGTCGCTCTCGGGCGATCCGGTGGCTCTGCCGCTTAAAGGCGGCATAGAAATGGTCGCCGAAACGCTCTGGAATGCGCTCAATCCCGAGAACCGCGTCGCTATTGCGGTGAAATTTATTGATCTGGAAGACGATGAATCGACCGTAAAAATAATAAACAAATATAGACGGCAAAAACGCGCCTAAAAAGCCCGTTTTTTTGATTCTTCAAATTAAAAACATTATTCCGGCGGCTAGCTACTTTCCCCATGAAGAGTATCATCGCCACTAGAAGGCTTAACTTCTGTGTTCGGAATGAGAACAGGTGTGACCCCTTCCGTTAAGCCACCAGAATAATGTTTTTAATTTTGTTTCGGAGTTTTGATATTTAGAGCATGTTCAAAAACTCTTGACTACTGCGAATTCATGTTGCGGGCTGCAAACGACGGCTCGGAAAGACTCAAAATATCAACAATATTCTTCGCTTT
>JAKEFN010000028.1 GCA_022616085.1 bacterium | reverse complement strand
GATTCACAACTTCCTGATATACTGAATACATGTCCCCCGCCGCGCACATCGATATCATAATTAATCCCGTAATCATCTGGGCCGCGCTTGCGCTATCGCTCCTCTTTTTCGCCGCGGCGACGGTTGCGCTTGCGTATCACTGGGTGAAATACGGGCAGTCGGCGAAGGTCGTTTCTGCGGCGCTTCTCGTCTACGGCATCGGCTCGGTCGCCATATTCATCGTCATATGGAGCTCGGCCTTTTATTATCTCGCTTCAAC
The DNA here is from genome assembly GCA_022616085.1 of bacterium. Lineage (GTDB taxonomy): Bacteria > Patescibacteriota > Minisyncoccia > Phycocordibacterales > JAKEFN01 > JAKEFN01. The sequence goes on along the minus strand of JAKEFN010000028.1, from coordinate 4,298 downwards.
ATAACCATGTTAAACACCGTTCTAAACGACGATGAAAAAATAATTCTTATCGCCCGCAAACATTGGTTCGTGCTCGCGGTTGAGTTCGCCGTCATCTTTTTTGTTCTTATTCTCCCTTTTGCGCTTTTTTTCTTTTTGGGCGCGCTTAATATTTTCTCTTTTTCAAAAAATCTCATTCCCGTTTTTGTCATGGCGGGATCGCTCTGGACGCTTTTCGTCTGGATGCTTTTTTTCTTCGCGTGGACAGACTATTATCTGGACATCTGGATTATAACGGACAAGCGCCTTATCGACATAGAACAGCGCGGCCTCTTTAACAGAAATGTCGCAACGCTTCGGCTTGAGCGCATCCAAGACTCAAACGTGGAGATCAAAGGAATTATCGCGACCATCCTCAAATTCGGCAACATCAACGTCCAAACCGCCGCCGGTTCGCCGCAATTCTTCATGAGGCATATCAAAAATCCGTATGAAGTAAAAGATACGATTCTCAAATATCATCATGCCGCGCTGGAAGAGGAGCGATACGTAAAAATAAAATCCTAAAAAAAATTTGACCTCACTCATCAAGTCAAATGTTAAAGGTCAAATGTTTTTTACCACGAGCTCATCCCGCTCCACTCCATGAAGCGATACATCGCTGTCTTCAGAAAAAGCGTGCGGTCGGCATATGCGGAATAATCAGCGGTGTATTTTTTGGCGTCTTTGTTTTCCCACATTGTTTCAAAATATTCCCGCGCGCGAACGAACGCGTCCGTCTCGACCGCGCTTCGCGCGTGCACATTTGTCTCCAGATTAAAATTCCCGATATTTCTCCGCGTCAGATTCGCCGAACCGAGAATGAGGTGATGCCCTTCTTCATTTTTGATAAGGACAAGCTTGCTGTGGCACTGTTCGCCATGTGTGTCGCACCAGCGCACTTCTATCTTTTCGCCGGATTTTTTTAATAATTCTTTCGCAACCGGCCTGTTCGGGACGCCGTTTTTCTGCCGACCGAACGCGTCCTTGTTGGGGTCGAGAATGATGCGGATTGAGACCCCTCGTTTTGCCGCGGCGATAAGCTCGCCGATGACATTCCGATCCGAAAGATAAAACATCGCCATATCTATGGTATCCTCTTTTTCTGTCCGCGTAATTTCGTGAAGCAAGGTTTTTTTTATTTCCCCCTCGGTCAGAAGCGTTACGCGCGTCCCGCTGTGGCCGCCTTCCGTGTCGCGCACCGACTCCCTCGCGGGCATGGGCGGGAGTTCTGCGTCTGAAAAGACTGCGGCATTCTGCTCGCTTTCAAAAATATCGATCCAGAGAAAATCGTCTACTTTGAGCGCGACATTACCGTGCGCGCTTGACGCGTCGTGCGGATTCGCCGAAGTGATAAGCGCCGGCATCTTCCTCCCGTCGTCCGCCATGATAAGCTTCCGATGATTCGCCTTGAAATTCATAAGCGAGAGCCATGAACGGAGCGTTACATCATCTCTCCGCGCATCGAATGGATGCGGAAGCCATCCGCCTTCTTTACTATTGCCAAGCCGCTCCGCAAAAAGAAGCCAGAACGAAGAATAGGCGGGGTTCGATTCGCGAAGCGGAAGGAGGTTCGTGGTGATGATCGTGATGCCGGCCGCTTCGAGATCATTCAAATGCGGAGCCCGCGCGCCGCCGTAAACCGTGTTGATGGGATCCGTTATAACCGCTATTTCGATGTCGGGATATTCCTCTTTCTTGAGGATAAGCGCTTCGGTAAGTTCGCTCGAGAGCGGGCGAGTTTCTTCAATCAACGCGCCCTGGAAACTGTTCCAAAGAAACATGTCGATCAGAATATAGCGTTCCGCGCGGGCAATCATGCGGAATACTTCGTCAAAAACCTCCTGGTCGGTATGCCGTTCGCCGTCCTCGCCCATATATGTCGTATCCGAAAGAAACGTAACGGAATTTTCAGGAACGACAAACGTGCTTCCCCGCACGCCAACACCCTTCGGAAGGGGTTTCAAGATGCCGTATGCGGAAAGGCCGAAGATGACAAGAACGCAAAAATATACGAATGCTTTAGTGAGGGTCATGAAAGAAATTTATGATTGACGATTTAAAAATAGGAACTTATTAGATTATAACAAAAAACGGACTTCCCTGCTGTGGAAAGCCCGCGCATATAATTAACAGCCTTATGGTCCGAGGAGAAATTCTATGATTTCTTCGTCGGAGGCGTCAACATTAACCGAGACATGTCCATCCTCGATGGCAAAATTTTTTCCAAGAGTTACCCAAACACCTGCGTTTTTGATGAACAGGAAAGCTCGAGCCATATTTTGCGAAACTGCCAATTCGTTTTTACCCCCAAAATTGAATACAAATTAGTCGCCGAGCGAAGCGAGGCGGCGAGGAATTCCCCCCGCGAAAATTAAGAAAGGCGGCGGAGCCGCACCGCTGACAATTTCAAGTTTTTCTTTGGCGGCATCCAATCCAAGAATTCGCAAAGCGAATACAAATGCATTATATGAAAAATCTACGAATAAATCAAAATGGAAAGCCAGCTTTTGATTTGAGTGAGAGCTGGCAAACTCACTTTCTGTTTCTGTCCGGGCTAACCACTGCCCACGCGGGCTGGATGAGGTACTTGTGGAGAATACAATCCTCGAACTTGTATGTAATCCTTTCTCGCCACCCGGCCTGTATTTCCAACCACTGGTGGAGATACATGAACGGACAACCGGAGGAGAGAATTACGATTACAACCCAAGTGCCGAAGACGATGGAATACTGCATCCAGGTTTGTTCGACCCCTAGCAGATTTTCCGTCAGAAACTTCCCCCACACCATCCACGAAAAATGGACAACCCAAGACAGAAGATACGGAACGATCCAGATGAGCGTCTTTTTCACGCCGCACCTCCTTCTGTTTTTTGTTCAAAAGAACTTACCGCAGAGCCTCGCGGGCAGGTTTATCAAGGGATTTGATAACATCACTAATATAGCATATATGGTCTTGAAGGTCAAGCCCAACAGAAAAAGCCTCTATTTAAAGACTTTTTCTAGGTTTCTGATTTGGATTAAAAATTTTCTTCCCCCAAAATTAAAATATGGTTCGAGTCGATATTTTTACAGGTTCTTTGGCGGCAACTAATTCAGAATTCGCGAAGCGAATACAAGCGTATCTTATGGAAAATTTAAGAAAAAATCAAATAGAAAAAACCCGCAAGATGTCCGAAGACATTGCGGGGAGCAGTCGGTCTGCTCAGTCCTTGTGGTCATCGCTTTTAGTCGGGACACCCGACATTGCGATGACCGATCCGGTCACACCACGCCAGATGATCGGCCTCTTCCCGCGCCAGCACCGCTGCCGGAACCGTCACCTGTCCGTGCTTCGGACAGCTGACGTTTCGGTGGTAGATGCTCTCGCACCATGCGAGATGCTCCGCCTCCTCCCGTGCCAGCACCTTCACTTGCCCGTACTTGGGACAGCTGACGTTTCGGTGGTAGATGTTCTCGCTTCTCTGCGAAACGAGCGCAACACTGAAGAAAATAACAACGACTGCGAAGATCGCAAACTTCTTCATGGAACCTCCTTTGGGTTGTCGAATCTGAAATCAGGCCACACTAGCCCGAATATCAGTCGGCTTAAAGGATAGCATACTTCATCTATCCTGTCAAGCCCAACAAAAAATCAGAATCTTTGCTATTTCCTCAATGGTGCCGAGGGTGAGAATCGAACTCACGACCTTGGGTTTATGAGTCCCATGCTCTAACCGACTGAGCTACCTCGGCCTATCAATTAAAACATTTATACCATACTGTGGAAAAAATTCACCCTTATTCCAAGAAGATAGTGTATAATTAAAAAATGAGGTCATCAATAACCGTTTTTGTATTCGGCATCTATCTCATGCTCGCCGGTCTTGGTTTTGTCTTTCTCCCAAACATAATACTTCCTCTCTTCGGATTTGCCGAAACCGCCGAAATATGGATCAGGGTTCTCGGGCTTCTTGTATTTGTGCTCGGCTACTATTTTATCCATGCGGCCCGAAGCCATGTCCGCCCTTTTTTCGAAGCAACCATCCCGGCGCGCGTTACGTTCGCATCGGGACTCTTTTTGTTCGTGATCATCTTAAACGCCCCCCCTATGCTCGCCGCGTTTGCGGTTATTGATCTCCTCGGCGCCGCGTGGACATGGTGGGCATTGAAAAAAGAGAGAATTCCGTAGAAAACCTTAGAGCATGTTCAAAAACTCTTGACTACTGCGAATTCATGTTGCGGGCTGCAAACGGCGGCTCGGAAAGACTCAAAATATCAACAATATTCTTCGCTTT